>SOJB01000007.1 GCA_004376695.1 Dehalococcoidia bacterium
GTAAAACTGGGCCATCTGGGCACCGGCGGCATTGAGTAGACCCATTTCTATTGAACCAGCAAGATACCTCAGGTTCCTGAGGTCTGTACTGGTGGCTACCGAGCCAAAGATGACCGGAGTTCCCGCGTTCGCGATCTGGGTAAGCATTACTCCCATCAGTGAGTCTACGGTCTGGATCACCAGATTTCCGGCGAGCGTAACCGGGGAAGTGGCACCACACAACGGTTCAGCGGGGCAAGCTACAGGTATGCCGTTTCTGGCAATGGTTACGAGCAAGTCGCCATATGTCTTGTCAATCCTTAAGGGGCTTATGATGCAGGCTATCATTGAGATGAGAGGGCGTTGTTTGAGTGCCTGAGCCGAACCTGCCACTATCTCCGCCATCCGTATCACGTTCTTTACCCCTTCCAGAGTATAGACGCCTCCCATCACATGCTTCGTAGTATTGTCCAATCCGGCAAAGAACCGGTTTACGTCCACCTGCTCGACAGGCAACTCATTGGGGTAGGTAGGCAACATGAACAGGTGGATGTTATCCAGCTTATCAACCAATCTGGCGATGCATCTCAAGTCTTCCATGCTTGCCAGTCTGGTTTGGTTAACATCAGGGTCATAGACGTGAAGTGCCGTGCCGCCTGTTCCAGCATACACTCGTCGCCCGCCCAAAACAATATCATGTGCTTCGTCCTGTCCACAAAGCTTGATTTCCGATGGTGCCGCATCAATGAGCCCCTTGACCTTGCTCTCATTCAGCCGCACCAGGTGCTTATCCCGATCCACTGTGGCTCCAGCTCCTGCGAAAAGCTCCAGTGCCATGTCTGACTGCACTTCAAAGCCCACCTCTTCAATCACTTGCATCGCAGTGTGATGCACCTTCAGTATGGACTCTTCCGTCAGAACGTTAAAACTGCCTCCGTCCAATCCTTTGCGGGTCATTATGCTTGGCTCTGCCTCCTTCCTGGACAGTCTTGCTTGTTGCAGAACTCGCAGGGGTTGTAGTTCTCCACATTGCCGTTTGGAGACCCGATACCGATAATGCCCGAAATTGACTTCTGGGGGATCATCAGACACTCTCCGGTCAAGCGAACCCCTGATGTGTGACCGGCTAGAGCATGGAAAAGCATCCGTTGCTGACCTATATCCCAGTCACAATAACCGGGGCTGAAGCGTCGGCTAGTGATAAGCCCCTCAGTCCCAGCTATCGCTTTTATCTTGTCTTGGACACCGTCCGCCGCTTTCTCCACAGCATCTGAACCTACTGCATCTAGAACGGTCGCCTGAAGTACGAGCCCATCTCTGGCCAGCTTCCACGCTGTCTCCTCAAGGTATTTGCCTATTGTGACCAAGAATATCGCGACCTGCTGGCATTGCTCCAACAACTGGACGACAACCTGGCTCTTGAAGATAATCGAATCTTCAACGAACGCGATAGAGCCCCGAGCCCACTCCACATCCTTGATAATATATGAATACAATGGATTAATAAGCTGATGAGCGTGTTTCGCATAATCATCAACTAAGGAAGAAATACGCGCTGACAGTTTGTGATCATCCTCATATCCTATGTAGTGATAGACTTGCTTTTTGTCGATTTCAATATCCACACCGCCTTTACCATCGGTGGCAATCATATTGCTAGAACCCTCCTTTCATCTCGCGAGCTACGAACAGATGCTCGTACGCTGGATGAGACACAATCCATGAACAACATGGGTCCGGGCTGATCTGAGGAACGTGGGAACGATTAGTTTCTGGTCATTCGAAAGACCTTGAGAGGCAGGATCTGAATAAAATCAACGGCGCATTATGAACAAGGCAATTAGACTATTATCTCTCTATAGAAGAAAAGCAGATAGATAATTCCGGATCAATCTCGTCCTGCTTACCTCACAGCATGTAATACCCTCCTTGTGAGATTCTCTCCCTTCTTCCCTGATCATAAGTCGATATACGATATCACAGAATCCACCTCTCTGTCCACTTGGATATGAGTCACCTAGAATCTACCAGAGGTGGGTTATTGGATGGCAAAGAGCCTGACCGGATAATCATCATACAGGTTGCTTAGGTTGTTAGGAGGAGGCAAAGCCAGGCTGTTGAGAGGCTACAGAAAGAGATAGGCTCGGACAATGGTAGTGAGTTCCTCAAACAGATTGTGCACGGTTATTGTCAGAGGGAAGGGATTGAATCCACCCCAGCAAGGGGCCCTTGCTGTCCGACAGGGCTAAAGCCCCAGCTCAACAGCTATCACTTCCCTGTGTAAGTCGGTGTCGCCGGCAGCAAATTCTGCAGCCTTGACTCGACGATAATAAAGCCCAATATCATGGTCCACGGTGAATCCGACAGCCCCATGAGCGGTGATAGCTTCAATGCAAATCCGCTGGTAAGCTTCATTAGCTTTGGCCTTGGCTGCGGCAATCTGCCAGGACGATGGTGAACCAATGCTTATTCCCCACGCTGCCTGATAGAGCAAATACTGAACCGCATCCGCATCAATCAGCATGTCAGCCAGTTTATGCTGGATCGCCTGAAAAGAGCCGATCGGCCTGTCAAACTGAACCCGTTCCTTGGCGTAGCTGCTGGTCATCTCCAGAGCAGCCCGACATGCTCCGGACATCTCGGCACACTTCAGCACCGCAGCCCGCTGTAATACGAAGTCCACTACGTCCCAGCCATTGCCTATCTCACCCAGTACATAATCTTCCGGCACCACTACTTTGTTGAAGCTGACTTTGAACTGCCTGTCACCGCCTATAGTCGGGATCCTCTCGACCTCCACGTTTGATTCGCTGGCATCCACCACAAAGAGCGTGATTCCATCCTCAGGTCTTTCTCCGTCCCCGGTCCTGCCCGCCACCAGGATGTAATCAGCAATATGAACATCAGTAACAAAGAGCTTGTGCCCATGGAGAACATAATGTGTCCCTTCCAATACAGCGCGGAGTCTTACGTCAAAAGCTTTGTACCTGCCTGACGACTCGGCCAGAGCGAAAGCCCAGATAGCCTCCCCCTTGGCTGTCTGCGGCAGATACTTAGTTTTCTGCTCACTGCTTCCGTATTCAAGCAGAGGCAAAGCACAGAGGGCGATGGTGGAAAAGAAAGGACCGGGCACGATGTTCCTTCCCATCTCTTCCATCAAGACAACCAGGTCCATAAAGCTGGAATTCATGCCACCGTATTCGTCTGGAAGGACGAGCCCCATCCAGCCCAGTTCTGCCATCCTGCGCCACAATTCCGGATCATAGCCTTTCTCATCCTCATCCATCTGCCTGACCTTAGCTTTGGGACACTCCTTTGTCAGAAAATCCCGAGCTGAAGTCCGCAGCATGTCCTGCTCTTCCGTAAAACTGAAGTCCATGCTAACCCCCTAGACGAATCTGCCTTGTTATCAACCTCAATACTATGGAGCATCTGGATATGGCGCTCTACTTACAACTACGAGCATGCTATCAAGCGATCTCCGAGAAACCTCAGTATGATTTCGGCAGACCCAGTCCGAACCGCGCGATGACGCTCTTTTCTATCTCAGCGGTGCCAGCCGCGATTGCCTGACCGGGAAACCCCAGGTATGCGCCCTGTATGGCCCCGCCAAGTTTCGCCCATTCGGAATCGGGATCGACCTGAGAGTATACTCCCAGAAGCTCCGCCCCAGTAACAGCTACCCGTCTCATCACCTCGTCACTCATTACCTTGTTCCTCGAAGATTCATATACAGGGATCTGCCCCTGACTTATCCGCCAGGCAATCTGATAGGCAAACATCTTCAGCACTTCCAGATCGATAGCCAGACCGGCTAGCTTGGTCCGAACAACAGGATTCTGTGACAACGGCTGGCCCTCATACTCAGTCTGATTGGCATACTTAGCTAGCTGTTCTAACACTCTCCTGAAATGACCGTAGGTCATAGGTGCTGTGCTGCGCCGCTCAAATGCAAGTGCCTGCATAAGAAGATACCAGCCTTTGTTCTCCTCACCAACCAGGTTGTGAGCCGGCACCCTCACATTGTCGAAGAACACCTCATTGAAGTGATGCCGTCCATAGTAGTTCAGAATAGGATTAACCGTGACACCGGGGCTCTTCATGTCCACGATGAAGATGCTGATTGCGTGGTGTTTCTTCGCGGCATTGGGGTCTGTTCTGGCGGCCAGCCAGCACCATCTTGCCCGGTGAGCAGCGCTCGTCCACACTTTCTGCCCATCTACGATGTAGTTATCTCCATCCCTCACCGCCCGTGTCTGAAGATTGGCGAAGTCTGAGCCAGCATTCGGTTCACTGTAACAGGTGCACCAGACACCATCTTTTTCACCAGAGGCAATCAACGGCAGATATTTTCCCATCTGCTCCTTGGTGCCGAACATCATGAGGCAGGGTCCTACCCATTGTGTGCCGCTTATGCCCATCCATGCCCCCGGTATACCCCAGTAGGCTACCTCCATCTCGTAGACAGTCTGTTCCCAGAGAGAGGCACCGCGTCCGCCATATTGCTCTGGCCAACTCATAACAAGCCAGCCCCTCTGGGCCAGCTTTCTGGATATGGCTATCTCGAACTCGAAATCCCTGCACTCTCCGTCTATTAGGGTGCTGCGCCTCCAATCCGGAGGCAACTCGGCTTCTGCGAACTTGCGGATTTCTTCCTTCAGGGTTAGTTCTCTTTCACCCAGTCTGAAGTCCATTCTCTCCTTCCCGTGGTCTTGTCGTGCCAGATGTGTGCTGCCTTCGCTCCTG
>SOJB01000090.1 GCA_004376695.1 Dehalococcoidia bacterium
CGGCTGCAATCCCGACACCGTACAGCGAAGGTAAATCGCCGGCCACCATTACATCGCGGTAAATGAGTATGAGCTGAGTGATGGGGTTGAGCAGGTAATAGGGCAGCAGATCAGGCGGGACGATGGACAGGGGATACATAATGGGCGAGCCGAAGAAGAGTGCCCTCACCAGGACTTGCCATATCTGGTCGACGTCCCGGAAGTAAACATAAAGGGCAGACAGAAGCAACCCGAGGCCGTACATCAACCAGAAGTAGATTACGTGAACCAGGGGGAACAGGAGCACGGTGATGGGCAGATGTCCGAGCAGGATGAATAGTATCGGCAGCAAGGCTATGAAGGCGAGCAGAGAGTTTATGAGGCTGGTGAGGACATCGCTTAAGACCAGTATCTGCCGCGGTACATATACCTTGGTCACCAGGCCCGAATTGCGGACGATAGCGCGGAGCGAAGAGGAGCTGCCAGTTGCGAAGAACTGCCAGGCCATTACGGCCACCAGTATGTTTATGGCGAAGTCTTGCTCACGCCCCCAGAGATTCCTGAAGACGAAATAGAGGACGCCTGCCAGGAGAAGAGGGCTGAGCAAAGACCAGAAAAAGCCGAGGAAGGTATTTTGGTAGCGGTTCTTCAGGTTGGCGACGGTCAGGTTCCTGATTAGCTCTCGGTATTGCCACATTCTTGTTCACTATTGTAGCCGTTCAAAGGCGCTTTGTCACCCTCGCCGGATCAAATCCAAGATACCAATCTCCAGATCTCAGACAATCCCCTGATGCGCTGCCCCACCCGTGCAGGATGAAAGTGGGGTTACTGTCTAAGTAACAACAGAGTCCAAAGCTCAAATGACCGGAGCTTTTGCCTTCGCGTACAAGAGCCGCCCTTACGACGGCAAACCGGGAGAACGATTGATGTAGTGGCGGGGTCTATCCCGCCTCTTAGCATTTCGGCGACTGGAATGGGCTTGAGGATACGGTAGAGTGCCAGAGTCCTTGGAAAAGCGCGACCGCGGCTAACAAAATGGCCGGCCATGATCGCAGGCATTTCTTGATTTCGCGATCGTCAATGCTGGACATCCTTTGCTGGCTTTGCTTGATTCTGGGCCTGCATGATCGCGTCTTGAAGGCATTTGGCAGCCACCGGGATACTATACTTCTGCACCACCAGGTCGTAGGCATTAGTTGTTAGTTTCTCTCGCAGGTCTTCATTCTCGGCCAGCGTCGTGATCTTACGGATAAAATCACCCGCATTCCTTTCTGCGATCAAAACATGACGCCCGTCCTGATAGTCAATTCCTTCCATGCCCTTGGCAGTGGAGAGAACGGGCACCCTTGCAGCGAAAGATTCCAGTATTTTGAGACGGGTGCCCCCGCCGATACTCAAAGGCGCGATGACGGCATCGGCAATGGAGAGAAATCGTCGCATATCCGGAACGTCTGCATGGAAGGAAACAATGTCATCTTCGTTATCCAGGCACCATTTTGGGATTTGCGCCCCTGCCACTATGAGCCTTGTATCATCGGCGGACGAGTGTCTCAGGGCCGGCACAAGCTCCTCCAAGATAAACTTGAGAGCGTCAGCGTTTGCACGGTAATCCATTCGTCCGTGGAAAAGCAATAACAAAGATGAGGGGGAGAGTCCTAGTTTCTGGCGTTCCGAAGCCTTATCGTATAAGTCGTGTGTTTGAGAGAAGAAATCGATATCTACGGTGTTGGGGAGCAGCGCTAACTTCATCGGCGGCATCCTGTAAGCTCTCCCCAGATCGGTCATGTCCCGTTCCGACACGCATAGTATCTTTGTCGCCTTCTGGCACGCGTATTTCTCAATATGGTAAGTAAGTCTGCGGATTAAGGGATTACGAGTAGCCTGTTGAATCAGGCCATATTCGAAATTATGAGCCACGTAAATCAGCGGTATTTTTCCTTTTACTACCTTGTACGATGCCACAGCGCTCCACGGGGAATGAGCGAAGATTATGGAATAGTCTCCGCACCGCTTACGGAGCGTCGAGTGAAAGAAGGGACTGAACATCTGGGTATGCAGGTCAAAGACCAGCCTCACCTTTTCCGGTAGAAAAGTAGCATCCTGGACATTGCGATATGTCACCAGGGTCAGCCCTGACGGAAGATCACGCTGGGGCTGGCGGATACGGGAGGGGCATATCATCTCCACGTGGTAGCCGCTCTCCATCAAGGCAGTCACATCGACCTTAATACGCTGAACTGCACCACCGTATACGAAAAGATAGTCTAGCGGCACCACCACGCCTACCGTTGTCATTGAGACACTGCACTCACTTCGAGCCGGTTTTTCACCCCTTCTTATCCTTCAATGCCAATAGTCGCGGCTTATCGATATGGATTAGGCTCCGTAAGGGAACAACGTCTGCCTCAAGTATAGGCCGGGTCACTACTCCAATATTGGGGTCTTTCTTACTTAACATCTGCCAACGTCCGCACATGGTGCTCTATTTCTCCAGTTGGTCCAGGTACTCCTTGAGCATGTGAACCAGAGTTGTCTCACCCTTGATCTCTACGGGTCCTATATCCACATTTTCCACCGCGGATTGCAGGTTGCTTATATCATACACTACAGTTATTCCCCGGCTTTCCATCTCCCTGGCGATTTCGAGCTGGTGGTCATCGAAAACCTCTCCGTGTTTTCTCAGTCTGGGCACCAGGACAAGTGGTTTGTTGTGTTCCAGCGCCGCCAATATGGAACCCGTACCGGCGTGACATACTACCACCCTGGCATCAGCATAGAGCTTCTTCATGTCGTCTCTCGGTATGAATCTAGAATAGTCGCAGTTTCTCGGTTCGTAGTCTGTGGAGCCGATTTGCATCACGACCTGCTCCTCCAATTCGCCGGCTATGAGGTCCATCTGACAGACCAGCCTCTCAAAGCCCCGCATTCCCCCTACAGTCACAAATATCAAATCACGTTCCCCCAGTATTGTGCTTTCGTGCCGTATTTCTTCAGTAATGGCTCCCACTGAACCAGGAACAGATCTGCAATGAGGTAAACAAGCCTTCCCGCTGCAGAGCGAGTTGTGACTCTGGCCAGAGTTTCGATAAACACAACCTTCGCACCCAGAAGTTTACCCGCATAGCAGAACGGGACAGCGATTTCGCCACCGCCTGTGGAGACCACGACATCGGGTCTCTCCTTGAGCAGGATGTGGAGGGCAATAAATATGGTCTTTAGCCATGTAATCCTTTCCCGAATATACCCTTTCCTGTATTCAATGAAGTAGGCTCTTTCCAGCTGCTGCGAGTACTCATACTTGTGCGTAACGAAGAAGTACTCCTTGCCCTCGAAGGCAGGCATCAGCCGTCGTAGTTCGTCCATGTGCCCGCCCGGACTACATGCTAGACAGATCTTCAACGCGGTGCTCCTGCAGCAGCCTTTCGATTCTGCCGGGTATGGCAAGAGGTGCCCCGGGTCTGCACGATGCGAGCTGCACATCTCAACTCGCGCACTTGACCTGCCGTGTTGACAATGAGAAGCATGTTCATCGAACCATCACAGAGTTCAGGCATGGCTGCCTTCCGGTGGTATTTTATTTCTGCCACCGGGCTCAGGCACCGGGCGCCTGCCTCTGATTTCACAGGCCTTCATCGCCGGTATCGGTTGCTCCCTTAGACCGGTCCACAGTCGAGAGACGCCAATCATCTGATACTCACCCTCACCCTGCCTAGCTTTTCGAGGGAGGGGAAGGGAGTGAGAATCTCTGCCCTGTGCCATTCATAATATACAGCCTTGATGCTGTAAGGGCAAGGGGGGGGGATAGGGTCGTTCCTTGGCAGTCATCACGCAATGTTTGCTTCCGCGAATTCCGACCGTCGCATTCTGTAGTGCGACCCTTCAGGGTCGTGCAGCACGAGGCTGAAGCCTCGCACTACGTTTCGTTAATCCGGCATTGATGGTGCGCAGAAGAACAGAGCTGACGCCGCTTCCCTGAGTGCTCCTTTCCCTTGACGAGAGAGGATTCACGTGAGCGGGATTGGATAAGGCGCCATCGCTGATAAGCCCGTTGTCTTTATTATCGTCCTGAGGTATACTGGCTTACCTATCAAGTCATACAGTACTCGCTACTCCGGAGGGAACGGCAGAGGGAATGAAATGCTTGATCTTAGCAAGTGGTTTTGGCACCAGGCTTTATCCGCTGACCATCTACAAAGCCAAGGCATTGCTGGAGTATAACGGCAAGCCACTGCTGAGCCATATCCTGGGCAGGGTTCCGGAGAACATTGACACACTGGTCTCGTGCAACCGGAAGTTTGAAGCTGATTTCCGCCGGTGGCAGGAGAGCGCTGCCCGGCAGGTAGAGCTTCTCGTTGAAGATGTCTGGACTGAGGAGCAGATGAAGGGGGCCGTCGGCTCGCTTGAGTTCTGGGTTAGCAGCAAGAACATCACCGAAGACCTCCTCGTCATCGCCGGTGATAACTACTTCGAGTTTAACCTGGCTGACCTCATCTCTGCCTACAACGGGGAAAACCTCCTGGTAGCGGTCTACGATATCGGCGATAAGAGCAAAGCTCGCCAGTTCGGGGTTGTCACCCTGGAGGGCAACCGCATAGCTGAGTTCCAGGAGAAGCCGGCAGAGCCACG
>SOJB01000145.1 GCA_004376695.1 Dehalococcoidia bacterium
AGTGCTTGCTTCCCAAGCAAGACGTCGTGGGTTCGAATCCCATCACCCGCTCCACGCGCGTTTGTCAACTGCCAATCGGCGGTCATGATCTGGATCCAGATAATACAGAAAACCCTGGAACTTCGCGAGGTGCGACATTCAGTCCCTCATCCCTCGCCTGGTTGCTCCGGCCAGGCTGCACAAACGGGACATCCGTTCAGCAACCAGATTGAGATGTTGTGATACAATCTGTTTGCAGAACCGGAGCATACCACAAGCGCGTGTTTCGGGAATGCCCCGGCTGTCATCGGTGAAGGATGACGGGCTATCAGCTACGTGTGCGTCCGGCATTCAGGGATGATTCGTTGCCGGCCGGGTGACTCTGCCAAGAACGGGGGTGTAGCATGGCCGTAAAGAACTGCGAAGAGACATATCTCTGCCAAATCTGTGGCAACAAGGTGGAAGTAATCGAGGCTGGTGGTGGTACTCTCGTCTGCTGCGGCAAGGAGATGACTCGCATAGAGGACAAACCCGAGACCGCGGTAAATCTGCCCGACCCCGGCGGCGGGTGAATCGTGCTCGCTACAGGGTCAGGCAGAGGCCTTAGGAATAGAGACACCGGCATTGCCGCAGTGAGAAGGTCTCCTACCCTGAATCATGAGGAGGAAGGACTCTCTCCAGTGAAAGGTAGAACCCTCGTTGCTCCTCGTCGGATCGGAAGAGTTCATTCAACCGCGCTAGCTGTCCTTTCGATTTGAGCCTGGCTAGCCCCTTGATGCAAGCAGGCTGGGAGAGGCTCGGCTGCCATTCCCGGCAGGCTTGAGGGCGAGAGGGGTATATGGCACAACGGGCCTTCTCATCCTCATCAAGGCTAAGGAAGACGCAACCTCTCCCAGTTTTCCGCAGCAAGTAACCTTCCTTTGTTGGCACCTTCAAGGCATAGCTGGAGATGCACTCCGAGCTTGATATTCCCAGAGCTGAGGCGATGCTCTCGATATCTTCAGGAAGAAGTGGAGGCTGGTAACAGGTGCAGCAGATGCCACAGCGAAAGCAAGGGACAGGAGTCTCCTCCGCCGTCGTGATCTCTTCTTCTGTCGTCTTTAAGACCGCTCTCTCAGATGACATGATGTATCAAAGGGCCCTTGAGCGGACTGCCTGGATCCTCAGAACCCTTCCCTCAGTAGCCCAGGCTTATCTTCCTGCTTCTGGATTGATGCCGCCCAGACATAGAAGAAAGGATGCAAGCTGGCGAAATCGCCTGTGCCATCAATCCCTTAATGTGGTCATTGTACCATCTGCCGCCCGGGTTATACTAAGCACAGGAGTTCTCCAACCGTGATCGGCAACAAGCGAGGCACGAAGGCAGTCGAGGAAGAAGATGCCTGACTGGGTGGATCGGGAAGAAACCTGGCATACGCTGCAATCAAGAGCGGGAATTCCAGGCTGCCAGTGGTTCGAAGAATACACTAACTGCTTCTAAGGGCATGGGCCGACAAGTGATTCCTGGCCTCTGTGTGCCCGTGTTTGCTCTGAGCGCACATGCCCAGCGGTTTCACAGAGTGAACAGTGTCTCCGGCGGGATAACTACTTGTTTCCCGAACCTCCGTTTGCTGAACGGCGATGCTGGTGTGCCTTCTCTCTTACCGTCTCCAGCAGGTTGACTAAGGTATCCATGTCGTCATCTGATAGCGGCGACAGGATTTCCTTGATGAGCCTCGAGACTGCTGAAGCAGCCGGTTGCAGAGCTTTCTCCCCCTTGCTCGTGATAACGAGACGGACTTCCCTGCGGTCAGGCAAGTCCCTTATCCTTTCGACCAGACCGGCCTTGACCATGCGGTCGATTATCATGCTTACGGTGTTCACCTTATGGTCCACCAATCGACCTATGTCAGTTGGCCTCACAGGGTCATCGAGGTGTTTTATGGCGGTAAGCACTGAGTATTGCTCCGCAGTGAGCCCGAACTCACCAACTGCTCGATCCACGCATCTGAAAAGCGCATCGCGGGTCAGGTACAGCAATGTGGAAGCCCTCAAATACGGGCTTTCGGCCTTGAGTTCCTTTGGCATATGGTTCTCCTCCTGGCTATTTCTGCCGACCAGTGTGCAGGCGGTCGGCCATATCTACTGCGAATCTGCTCTCATCAGTCATCCGCGTAGCGTGTGTCAGTGTTTGCTTTGAGTGCGCTTGCCCATCCTATTCATAAGACGGATGGTGTTCCCGGTGTCACAACCCGCTATTTCCCGAATCTCCGTTTGCTGAAATGAGATGCTCATGGGCTTTGTCCCTTAGAGTCTGCAGAAGCTTGACCAAGGTTTTCGTGTCTTCAGGTGATAGTGGCGACAGGATCTCGTCGATAAGCTTCGATGCTGCCGCAGTTGCCGGTTGCAGAGCCTTCTCCCCCTTGCCGGTGATAATAAGACGGACTTCCCTGCGGTCAGGCAAGTCTCTTACCCTGTCGAGCAGCCCGGCCCTGACCATGCGGTCGACTATCATACTTACTGTGTGCACCTTATGGTCCACCCATCGGCTTACGTCGGTTGGTCTAATCGGAGCATCGAGGTACTTCATTGCTGTGAGCACTGTGTACTGCTCGGCGGTGAGCCCGAACTCACCGACTACTCGATCCTCGGATCTCAAGAGCACGTCGTGGGTTCGGTGCAACAGCATCCGCGCCTCTAAATGCAGGCTTCCGTCATTGAAGTGTTTCGACATTCGCTTCTTCTCCCGACTGTTTCCGCTCGGTCGCTTCCGGCCATCCGGCAATTTCCCGTGCAAAGTTGCTTTCATCAGTTGCCTCCGTATAATACGCGCGTATCTGCCCTTGGCAGGCCTCCCTTGATGTTAGCATTTGAGGCAATGCCCTGGGTATTGTAGTAACACTGCGTTTACTGACCGTGTCAGCATGGTGTAGAATATCAAGGTGGCACGTCATATAAGAGAGAGGTGCTTATCTTCGCTCGGAAGCCAACGCCCGAAATGACGTCAGGAGCAATGCCTGTGGAGAAGATAAGAGTAGCGGTGATAGAGGATGAAGCCCTGTTTCGAGAAATGCTGGTTGGCTCTCTATCCCGGCAGGTTGGTTTGGAAGTAGTGGGCACCGCGGACAATGCCGAGAAGGCGATTGCGCTTGCCCGGAATGCCAAACCCGACGTGATACTGATGGACATCGAGCTTGCCGGCGAGATGGATGGCATTGAGGCGGCGCTGGCAATCAAGAGGGAGAGCCCGGAGATCGGCATCGTTATCCTCTCCTCGCACGATAATCCACGCTACGTGACCAGCCTGCCGCTCGGAGAGAGCACCGGGTGGGCGTACCTTCTGAAGCAAACGGTTCGTGACCTGTCCGCAGTCGTCCTGGCCATTGAGGGGTGTGCTCGTGGTATGGTAGTCATGGATCCGTCGATCGTGGCCAGGCTGCGACCGCGGGAGGGCTCTGAAGTCAGCAGACTTACGCCCAGGCAGAAGGAGGTGCTCCGGCTGCTTGCCGAAGGGTACAACAATTCCGCCATCGCCAGGCAACTGGAACTGGAAGAGAGGTCAGTCGAAGGTTACATCAACATCATCTATCAGCACCTGGGGCTCTCCGGCGAGACGGAAATCAATATGCGGGTCAAGGCTGCCCTGGCGTTCCTGAAATCCTCGCAGCGAGAGGGTAAGCACGGTAGCACCGGTGGCGTCACCCCCGGCTGATTGCCGTGCTAGCATCGTTTCGCAGAGTACCAGCATCATGCTACAGTGTAAGCATTGCAGGCTGGCAAATCGAAGGATGGAATGTGACATACCGGGCTGTTCTCGTTGATGACGACCCCCTGTTCAGGGATTGGCTGCGTTCTTTGCTGGCAGGGAGCAAGGACTTTGAGGTATTGGGAGAGGCGTGTAATGGTGCTGAGTGCATTGTTCTCCTCAACACAGTAAATCCGGACGTAGTTGTACTCGACGTCTATATGCCGGACTGGGATGGACTGGAACTGGCCCAGCATATCAAGACACACTTCCCCGGTATTAAGACAATAGTTACAAGTTCGCACAGCGACCGCGTCTACTCCAGGCTAGCCGCGGAAAAGGGCGCCGGGGCCTTTATCCCGAAAGCTGACCTCTCGACATCTGCCCTGCTTCGAGCCCTGGAAGCGGCACCTGTGCCCTAACCCGAGTGCCCTTGCCGGGAATGCTCTTGACGGCATAACTACCTCCCGCCGCCGCTGCGTAGTCCGATATGATCGCCAGGCCAATACCGTTTGCAGGGCTTGCCGTATCAAAGCCGCCACCATCATCGCTCACCTCAAGACGCAATATGCGGCCATTAGACAGTGACAGTTTCACCACTATGTTCTTCGCCGCCGGCGTGTGTTTGAGGATATTGGCCAGGGATTCCTCAGCGATGCGATACAGCGCCAGCTTCACGTTATCCGGGAGAAACCTTCTACTGGCCTGTTCTCTATCTCTCAGTTGTTTGCCAACCTGCAAATCAATCGGAAGCTCAGCGCCATAGTCGTCTGCCAGAGATTCCAGGCCGGCAACTATTCCCAGGCGTAAAATGGAAGGAAAAAGGCGGTGGCCGATGGGTCGTATATGGTCATTCTGTAGTTCCTCAAGTTTCCGGCGGATGTCAGC
>SOJB01000006.1 GCA_004376695.1 Dehalococcoidia bacterium
CGCCTCTGGCGGGACGGGAACACTGGCGGCAGCTAACAGCGAGGCGTCCAATGTCGAAACAGCCGCGATCGGTTACTATGCCAGGGACGAGCAGTGGCCCGCGAGCGCAGACGACCTGGGTGACGTCCTAGCGGGAAACCTCAGGACCAGGTATTCCTTTGATGCCGATGGATTCGTGGATGACGGCGACCCGACTATTGAGGGTGGGTGGGCAGACGCGGTTAGTTGGGATGAAGCACGGCAACTGTGGATAAGAAATCCGTAGTGCATTAACCTGAGCCTCCTGTCTGAGGCAGGCAATTCATCTATACGCAAATGAGAAGGGGCATCCGAAATGCCGCCTTGTGGCATTACTATGAAGTGGATTGAGGAAATGTAGCGCGAGGCTTTAGCCTCGTGCTGCGCGACCCTGAAGGGTCGCACTACAAGAGTGTGGGGAAACCCCAAACCCTAAGCACGAAATCCTAAATGCCGATATTATTCGAGCATCCTCGAGGAAGTCGGGACAAAGGTCAAAACCCAAACATCTTCTCTTTTGACAGTGCTCGCCGGCTTAGATTACAATTGGCAGAGAGGGTGATCATGCTAACAGAATACATCGAAGCAGCCATGAGGAAGGCGAAATATGAGATCCTCAGTGATGACAATACGCTCTACGGATATATCCCTGGGTTTGATGGCGTTTATGCCAATGCTGACGACCTGGAGGGGTGTCGGAGCGAGCTGAAGGAGGTTCTGGAGGAATGGATTATGCTCGGCATATCTCGTCATCTACCACTGCCGATTGTTGACGGTATTCAACTGGTAGTAGAGGAAGCGGTCTAGTGCCCCACCCCGGGCCTATCACGAGAGCTGAGCTAATCAGATATCTGCGAATCCTGGCTTTTGAGGGTCCCTATTCTGGTGGAAAACACCAGTTCATGTTCAAGTGCATGGTTCGATTGCGACTTCCTAATCCGTAGCGGCGAGACATAGGATGGGAATTGTTTTCGAAGGTTCCCAAGCAGGCGGGAGTAGACAAGGATAGCTGGGAGAAACTATGGGCCGGCTGCGTCTTTGCGAGGCACGCAGCTTCCTCTCTTACGCTACAGGGGATTGCCACGTCTCGATTGGATTGGGCGCGGCAATGACGATGGGAGCAGGCTCCGCAATCTCCTGGTTAGGAATGTCAGACACACCCCAAAGCTCAAATGACAAAGACGAGTGGTTTTGGCATTCAGGCATTTAGCTTTCGATTGTCATTTGGATGTTGGCATTTGAAACTCGGAGATGTAGTACGAGTTCTTCGCCAGGTGAAGGATTAGCCTCGTGAGGCACGACCCTGAAGGGTCGCACTACATATCTTTGGCTGCATTGGGCCGAGGGTGGGCCGCCTTATGCGGCTCCGTTTACTCCCACCTTGCCGATGAGCTTTTCCACTTCCTTGCGGTCATTGCAGAAGTCAAGCACGCCTGCACCGCTGATGGTTCCCTTGAGATAGAGGCTGACGAGGGCTTCGTCAAGTGAAATCATGCCTAGGTCCCGGTGAGTACGAATCACGTTTGGGAGCTGGTAGATCTTGCCCTCGCGGATAAGGGCCTTGACGGGAGGATTGGCCATCATGATCTCTACGGCGGCTACCCTGCCCGAGCCATCAGCCCGGGGCACAAGCACCTGGCACAGCACAGCAATGAGTAGAGAAGCCAGCCGTGACTGGGCCAGGTGGCGCTGATGAGGCGGGAAGAGGTCTATTATTCTCTCCATTGCCTGAGTAGCGCTGGGGGCATGGCCAGTCGTCATTATGAAGTGGCCGGTCTCAGCCAGCGTCAGGACGGCGTCCGCGGTGTCGGGGTCTCTCATCTCCCCCAGCAGAATGACATCCGGGTCCTGCCTCAGGATATGCTTTAGAGCATTGGTAAAGGAAAGCGTGTCCGTGCCCAGCTGGCGCTGTGTCAAGGCACATTTAACGCTGGGGTGAACATATTCTATGGGGTCTTCCAGCGTGACTACGTGCCGGCTCTCGTTGTGATTCAGGTAGTTAATCATGGCGGCCAGCGTTGTGCTCTTACCACTGCCGGTAGGTCCGGTAACTAACAACAGCCCTCTCGGCTTCATGGCCAGCTGTTTGCATATCTCGGGCAGCCCCAGCTCATCTATGGTGGGGATCTTCGCTGGCAGAAGACGTATGGCAAGACTGATAGAGCCGCGCTGCTGGGCAGCATTGCATCGGAGCCGGCCGACACCCGTCAGGGTATAGCCGAAATCAAGCTCCAGATTGCGGTGGAAGTGTTCCCTCTCCTCAGGCGTGGTTACCTGGAGAAAGGCTTCGTTCACGTCCTCAGAAGTCAGCGGAGTTACACCGTTTGCCGTTTCCAGGGAGCCATGGACGCGGAATGTTGCCGGGCTGCCGACCACCATGTGCAGATCGCTGGCAAGCCTGGACTTACCCTGACGAAGTAACTTAAAAATGTCCATTTCTTTCACCTCTCACTTTGTTATCAAGTCGAAAACAACAGTGAACCCTTTGCCGTCACCGGTGATGGAGGAAATCCATACTGTCGAGAATCTGCCCCCGTTCTCCAGGGCTCGGGCATAATCAAAGATGTCATCCTCTGTTGAAGCCTTCCCTTCCACCTTTACCGAGCTGCCTCGGTGATTAACCTGGGTCAAGCGTATCTTCCCTGCTGCCAGGGTGTTAATCTCGGTCAGGTCTATGGCAATCTTTGCGCGTTCCATCTCCATAGCGCTAATCCTGGCATCAAGCTCGTTGGCAGTAGCTTCCATCGGGCCGATGCGTCCCTTTAAGGTCGCTATGTCTGCCTGGTATTGGGCAACACGGCCTTCCTCAGTTGTTACTATGGGACGCAAAGAGTCAATCCGAGCACGGGTTTGTGCGATAAAGATGACGCTGAATATAACAAGTCCGATACCAACGACGATACCGACGGGGATAAGGACTCGCGCGATAGAGAAATGCTTGGGCAAATAGACCTCGGGCAGGGCATTGAAGTTCACCAGTGAGAAGTCGGCCCCTTCCTTTTCCGGCATTAGCTCCTTGAGAGCCAGGCCCATATTGACCATGAACTGGTCCGTGTTGAAGCCCTCGGGGGCTTCAACAGGCGATGGCAGCAGCGATGCCGAATAGCCCTTCTCGCCCACCAGTGATTGCCACGTCTCCGGTGCCTCTGCTATATCGCCGCAGACGAACACCGGCACGGTTGCATCTAAAGGCGTTTCCAGGTGGCTGGAATTGTAGAAGGTAACAGTCCTGTTGAACTCTTCAGCGATAAGGGGCAGCTTCTCCTCCAGGGATTCAACCTCGCCGGGAAGAGACAACCTGCGGATCACCTGGGGTAGCCTGTCCGCTACAACCATAACCTCGAGGTGATCTAGCCTGGCGTTTACAATGATTGCACGGGGCACATCCGGGATTCGGCACAGGGCTAAAGGAGCCAGGTCCATAATATACGGCCTGACGCCTGCCTTACGCAGGGTTCTGACCAGAGCGTCGACTGAATTGCGGGGGAAAGTGGCCAGGAAGACGCGCCTCTCTCCCTTCATAGCGGGAATGCTCTGGTACGAGAAGTAGACTTCCTCTAAAGGTGTCGGTATCGTTCTCTTTGCCTCGCGTCTTACCGCCTCAGGGAGGACTGCTTCAGGAACATCGGGCAAGGTTATGATACGATACAGGGAATCGTGCCCGCTCAGGGCGGTGATAACGTTGTTCATGGCTGCCTTTTCCTGCTTGAATAGCTGCCTGACCATCTCGGCCACCCGGTCTTCATCGACGATGAGCCCCTGGCTGACCAGACCCGGTTCCAGTGGCGAACTGGCCCACTTCTCTACCTGCCTGCCCTTCATTACCAGCAGGTTAATGTTGGTATCTCTGATGAATAACGTCGTAGCTTTCTTAGCCATGTCTATTTACCTTTTGTAGCCATAGATATCCAGGCCGATGAGAGCTTCTCCCGATTTGTAGTTTAGTTCTACTTTCTTCACGTGAGCGCTCCACGGGAGCTGGAAATCCGCGGTGGTCCTCAAGGCGTGGACAAAATCAAGCATGTCCTTCACATCACCTTTGACGACTACCACAAATGAGGAAACGGAATAGGTAATGGCCCCTACTTGTCTGTCGACAGGACTCGATGCAGTGAGCCTGATTATCCGCACCTTAGACTCGTCGGCAGTGTCAAATAGATCATCACCGTACTCGATGCTTGCCACTGATTGGGGGAATCTGGCCTGGCTGATTTCAAGCGCTGATTTGGCCCGGCTCTCCTGGTTTTGCAGGTCTGCTTTCTGAGCCGTAAGCCCGGGCAGGCGGCTTTGGGCCAGCGCCAAGCTATCCTTCAGCTGTCTATGCTCCGCAGCCGTCTGAGAGTAGGTCATAAACAGAAAGCCGAGGACAACAGCTAAGACGGCGATTCCTACAACAAGCCAGACCTTCTTACTCAATCTCATTGGCTAATCTGCCTTTCGCATCCGGGGCTCCAGCTAATCTCCCCGAGCCGTATCGCGGGACTAATCTCACGATGGCAACTCTCGTAGCTTGATTCCCGTTGCACAAGATAGCAGTATATCACGCTCCA
>SOJB01000045.1 GCA_004376695.1 Dehalococcoidia bacterium
ATAGTTATAATCATGTCTGTCGTAGCGACAAATCTTGGTTTCCCCTTTTCTGCTACGCTTCCCGGCGATGCTGTTGCCCTGGCTTTAAGTGTAGCAATTTGTATCGGACTTATTACTGGATTGTACCCGGCAGTCCGGGCGGCACGACTCGACCCCATCGAGTCCTTGCGTCACGAGTAGGCTACTTCCCCTGGATCAAAGACAGGAATTCAGTGCGAGTTGCTGCTTTGCTGCGGAAGATTCCCCTCACTGATGAGGTTATCACAGTTGTTCCCGGCTTCTTAATCCCACGCATAACCATGCATAAGTGCTCCGCCTGGACAACCACGGCCACTCCATCTGGTTGAAGCGCTTCAAAGATGGCATCAGCAATCTGCTTGGTCATCCTTTCTTGAAGCTGGGGGCGCCTGGCGCAGATTTCTACGACCCTGGCCAGCTTGCTCACCCCTACGACCTTGCCGCCAGGACTCGGAATGTAACCCACATGAGCTACACCGTAGAAAGGCAGAAGATGGTGTTCACACATGGAGTAGAAAGAGATGTCTCTCAGAATCACCATTTCTTCATACGCCTCCTCAAAATCCACCGCCAGTTCGGCCTTCGGGTCAACATCCATGCCGGAGAAGAGCTCAACATACATAGCAGCCACCCTCTGTGGCGTATCCTTTATGCTCTGTCTGTGTGGATCCTCACCGATTGCCTTGAGTATGGAAGCCATTGCCAGTTTGATTTTATCCTGGTTAACCATCTAAGTCCCCCCCTGTCTGAAGTTCACACATTTCCGATCTGCGCTGACATAGCAATCTGGACGGAGGTGAAGAAACGGCTTCACGGCTTTGAGGTTAAGCATACCCTTCGGAGTAAACGCTTCCTCAATGAAGTGTACGGCGACAATATCACCAAACACCCAGATGTGGTCACCATAGTGCCTACTATCCACGAGCTTGCGTTCATGGGCAGCGTAAGCGTCCTTCAGTACGGGTACGGCTGTCCTCAGGTGCTTTTCCCTCTCAATATTGAATGCCTTGAATTCGTCCATTTCCTGCCCAGAACTACCGCAGCCGGATCTGGCGCGGCACAACCTAACACTCGGGTCTGCCCCCTGACGTCCAGGCGGAATCCGGTCGCCTCAGTGCCATTCCTGTCACAATGTGATGGGCAGTGCTGGTAAGGATGGTGGGAATAACCGAGATCCTATCTGCTGCGGGGTCTTGCTGGAAGGAAGAGATCTGTGCTTCCAATGAGTTAGGTCACCATACCTGCCCCGGGATAAGCGACGACCTGTTCGCTACCCACATCCCCTCCACCCAGAAGGGCGATGTGATATGCTTCTTCACCTCGTTCTATCGTCTCCGCAAAACTTCGCTTATAGCCCAATTTTGCTTGTCTAGATCCAGGAGATTCTCAATTCTGCTTTCCTCTTTCCACTTCTCAAACGAGGCAATCAAGTCCTTCTCCGTCAGCGCTTCCCTGGCTTCCCCTTCAAGCTCGCGCGCATCATCCCTATCTATGACCTCAAGTATCCAGTAACCGGCGATGGTTTGGACCGATTCATCCCTAACTGGCTCGCTCACCTCGTTGGGCGTAAGGTTGAAGGCAACCTCGTCGAAAGCCTCGCTACCCATATCCCCCTCTTTCAGCCAACCAAGCTCACCGCCCCCGGTCTTGCTTTCGTGCTGTGAATGCTGTTTGGCTAGAGACGTGAAGTTTCCACCAACTAACTGGGCTCTGATCCGCTCTGCCTCTGCCCTGTTGCCTAGCAACATGGCTCTGGCCTTCACTTCTATTTCATCACTTTCCTCATTGATAGCATCGATCTCTATGAGCCAGTAGCCGATGCTCTTGGTCGCCAGCTCATCATAAATGGGCTCGCCTATGTCGCCCACTGTAATGTTGAAAGCCGCTTCTCCGATGACGGTGTTGGGCATTAGCTCCCTGGGCAGCCATCCCAAATCTCCTTTAGTCTCGGGATGGCAAGAAAACTCATCAACTAACGCGGTAAAGTTACCACCAGCCTGGATTGCGGTCATCACTGCATCAGCCACCTCTTCGCTCTCCACTAGCATTACTTGCACGTGCGCCTGTTCCATTCCGTCAGGCAGCTGGGAATCAAAGTAGTCCCTGAGCTTTTCCTCCAACAAAAGGGAGCCGATTATATCTCTGTAAACCTTATCATCGGGCAATCCCCTCTCTTCGAGCTCCGCTTCAATCTCTTGACGGCTAACCTCAATTCCCAACTCTTTCTTGGCCTGCTGTCTCATCACTTCAACGTCGATAATGGTGTCGGCCACTATGCCAGCCATATAATTGATGAAGTATGGGTCTGTCTCTTCTCCGGCGTAAGCATCGAGCATATCTACGTAGTAACCCATAGTAAATGAGACATTATTCACACTGATCACAACCTCGCGCCAGGGCGCAACTCTGTCGTTATAGACTCCATAGCCCACCCAGCTCACGAGTCCAGCAAGGAAAACAGCAGCGGCGATTATCACGATGCGGCGCATCCTCATCTGGCGCTGCCATTTGGAGAGTTGCCGCTTCGTGGGGGCTGGTTTGGGTATAGCTCTTTTCTGCTTCTTAGCCAAGAATCACAACCTGGCAAACTTATGTTTTCTTTGCTGTGACCAGTATGATAACATATTACCGAGGGCAAAGCGACGGGGTGTAGCGCAGCCTGGTAGCGCACCTGAATGGGGTTCAGGTGGTCGGAGGTTCAAATCCTCTCACCCCGACTTTGAACTGAGAACAAAGTGGTCAGACCACCTAATACCTCGGAAAAGCTAGAGGTGGCTGAATCTAATATAGACCACCTAATACGGTGGAAATAGGGCGGGTCCGCAAAATAAATAATGGTTACTGCTGCATAGATACATTGTAGAAGATGCACTGAAGTTGGGCTTCTTCATGAGAGGCGAGATAATTTGGTGAAAAGTCATTTGTTCGGGAGGCTGCCATGGATAGTATAAGGATTTTGGAGAAGGTCGACATGTTTCGTGGTCTGAGCCCACACCAGCTTGAATCTCTTGCACAGGTCTCAGAAGAAAGGAAATACCGTGGGGGTGAGGCGGTGTTTACTGAGCATAGCTCAGGCGCTGAGGTCTACATCATCAAAAAGGGCAAAGTGTGCATAGAGTTGGGGCTAAAAGGCAAGTCCAACCCAGCCACTATACAACGGCTCGGAGTGGGGCAGATTTTTGGTGAGTTAGCACTGGTGGACAGAAGAAGGCGTTCTGCGACTGCTATCTGTGAGAATGACTGCGAGATAATAACTATTGATAGAGATAAACTCAATGAGCTTTTTGAGCGAGACAGTCCGCTTGGTTATGCAGTTATGAGGAATCTGGCTCAACTACTAGCCGGGCGGCTGCGCAGGACCGATTTGATGTTAGTAGCAAGCGTCCTGTGGGAATAGCCAAGGGATCTGAGCTATGGAAGAACTACGAGTAGATGCCTACTCTCCCCCCGAAATCGCCAAAAGAATTGCCGCAGTTGCTGAAAAGAAGTCTGGCCTTGACTTCTTCAGGATGTTTGTACTTGCCATCCTGGCAGGTGTCTTCATTGCATTTGGTGCCGAGTTTTATACCTTGGTAGTGCATGATAGCGGACTTGCCTTTGGTTTGAACAGTCTGATTGGTGGGCTTGTTTTTTGCCTTGGGCTCATTTTGGTTGTAGTCGCTGGGGCAGAGCTCTTTACCGGCAATAGCCTTGTGGTTATGGGTTTTATCGAAGGAAAAGTCAACGCGCGTCAACTTCTAAAAGGCTGGAGCATAGTATATCTTGGCAATTTTGCAGGGGCACTCGTAATGGTGTTGCTTATGTATTATGCAGCGCAGTGGGATTTCCATGATGCTATGGTCGGCGGGAAGGCTCTACTCATCGCTAACGCCAAGGTCAACATGAGCTTCCTTGAAGCATTTGTGAGGGGCATTCTCTGTAATGCTTTGGTCTGTCTTGCAATCTGGCTTGCTTTCAGTGGTCGCAGCACAATCGACAAGATTCTGGCGATCATTTTCCCCATTACAGCATTCGTAGCATCTGGTTTTGAACATAGCGTGGCAAACATGTATTTCATCCCTATGGGAATGGCATTGCAGGGGCAACCTGACGTGTTGGCTGCTGCCCAAGGTATGGTAGGGCAGCCGATAATGCTGGGTAACTTAACTATGGCTGGCTTTTTAGTTAAGAACTTGATCCCGGTCACTTTGGGCAATATAATCGGTGGGAGCCTTCTAGTTGGGGTGATCTACTGGTCAGTGTACCTCCGACAGTTCTCCTTTCGAAGTCTGTTTCGGATTGCTCAAGTGGGCTTCCAGCTCATCTTTCTTGTTCATCCCCGGGAGCTTTCCCCAGCACGGATAGTCGCTAACTTGTCGAGCTTCTACGACTTTCTTCGCCGAAGGCCGGTCCGCCGTCGTCCTTTGCCGCGGGACCTAACGACTCTTATTGATGAGGAAACTGAAGAAGAGGATTAGGCTGGAGGTTCAAATCCTCTCACCCCGACTTTTGAACGTGACGAGCAGCCGAAAAGTC
>SOJB01000023.1 GCA_004376695.1 Dehalococcoidia bacterium
ACAAGCGGGCAAACCTGCTGTCTGGGGTATGCTCAATTTCTACTATGGCGACCCCATCCTGAAAGCCATGGACATCGAAGTGGTCTATCCCGAAAACTACGGCGCGATTGCCGCGGCTACAGGAGTTGCCCAGCAATACCTTGACCGTGCTAATGCTGATGGCTTTCCCACCCATCTTTGCGGTTACAGCCTGATTACCCTCGGCTACACATCCAGGATGATGAAAGAGTTGAAGGGGCAGATACCCCCGGAAGCGCCCTTCGGAGGCATGCCGAAGCCTCTATTCCTAATGTCCTCGGCTGCCATCTGCGATGCAAGGTACAAGTGGTTCCAATCGCTCGGGCGCTACATGGATACCCCGGTGTGGACGCTGGAGGCGCCTACCCCTGGCGTCAAGGAATTCTTCATCGAGGGCTCTTACGACCGGATGGTGGATCTGGGAATCAAGCACCTGAGCAGCTTTGTTACTTTCGTGGAAGACATGGTGGGCACGAAGATGGACTGGGACAAGCTGGATAAGACGGCGAACCTCATGATAGAGATCAACCGCGTCTGGCATGAAGTCAACGAGTTACGCAAGGCAGAGCCCTGCCCAATGCACAGCCGGGACTTCTGGAGCGCCATGCCTGCCGCCCTGTTCCTGGCTGGCGATCTCGAGGACTCACTCAGGCTGTACCAGGATATGTACAAGGAGGTCAAAGGCAGAGTCGACAGCGGCGCAGGCGCCGTCCCTGAGGAGAAATACCGGCTGGTATTCGCCGAGCTCCCGCCCTGGCATAGCCTCGGCTTTTTCGACAAGCTTGCTGAGAGGGGATGGAACTTCGTCATCGAGAGCTTCGGCTACCGTCCACCTATTCCCATCGACCTCAGCAAGGTCAGTGACCCGCTGGAGCGCATCACAAGGTTCAACCTCCAGTTCTTTGCCGGTTACTACGAGGATGCACGGAGACAGAACGTGCTAGGCGGTGCCTTCGCTTATCCTTACCTGAAGTATGCCAGGGAGTGGAAGTGCGACGGGGCACTGCTTCATCCCCTTATTAGCTGCCGCAGCGCCTCTACCCATCTTCCGTACGTCTCAAGCATGCTCATGGAGGAACTGAAGGTGCCCTCACTGAGTATAGAAGGCGATATTGTAGATCTTCGCCTGTTTAACCAGCAAGATGCTTTAGCCAGGGCCGAGCCGTTCGAGGAAACCATGGAGCACTACAGGAAGATGAGGAAACAGGAAGGGCTCGACTGGTGAGCCAACCAGTATCTCAACCCAACAAGGAGAAAGCCATGTCAGACAAGAGAAGAGGGCTCAGCAAGGCCCGCGAGATCTATTTGAACCGTTCACAGAGGGCCAGGGAGCTTAAGGCAAGGGGCAAGAAGATTATAGGCTATCCCTGTGTCTACGTCCCACTGGAGATGATCACGGCCCTTGACCTTGTCCCCTACCGGACATGCGGCGATATGAAGGAGCCGGTCACTGAAGCGGACAGGGCTTTGCCCAGTTCATTCTGTCCTATTATGCGCAGCTGCCTCGATTGTGCCCTGAAGGGCAAGAACGATTTCCTTGATGGTATGGTTACCATCCACTCCAGCGACCCTCAAGAGAAAACAGCCCGTGTTTGGGAATCTTATACCGACTATCCCTATTTCCACTTCATAGACATGCCTGTAACGATTCGTCCCGAGGCCCTGGAGTACTTCGAAGGCCAGCTCAACGATTTCAAGAAGACCCTGGAAGCCTTCAGCGGTAAGAAACTGTCCACAGGCACGCTTGAGGCCGCTATTGAATCCCATAACCAGCAGCGGACCTTAGTGAGAGAATTGTATGAGCTAACAAAGCCCTCTCCACCCCTTGTATCGGGAACGGAAATCGCTCAGGTAGTGAAAGCCCTGATGAGCCTGCCTGTAGCTGAAGGAAACGAACTGCTAGCTGATATCATGAGCGAAGTTGAGAACCGGACCGATGCACCCGAAAGGAAAGCGGCTCGTCTCCTCACCTGGGGCAGCACCCTTGACAACACCGATATCATGCAGGTGCTCGAAGCCCAGGCAAATGTGGTGCTGGATGAAAGCTGCGGTGGCATCAGGGCCTACAGAGCCGAGGTGAGGCGCTCTCCTGATGCGATAGAAGGGCTGGCGGATTACTACCTCAACGAAATCACCTGCGCCCGCTCCTTCAGGCAGGCCATACTCGGCGAGACGAGAAAGCACTATGCCAGAGATCTGCAGAGCCGGTTCGGCTATCTCAAAGGCATTGTCAAAGAATGGAATATCAACGGTGCCATAATGCTGCTCGTCAGGTATTGTGACCCGTTTGCCTTTGAAATGCCGTCGCTGAAAGACTATTTCGACGGTCTCGGCATCCCCAACACCTACATAGAATACGACTACACTGCAGGAGCCCTTGCCCCCTTGAGGACCAGGGTCGAAGCCTTCGTTGAGACAATCAGCTAATAACAACCCCTCAGGAGGTCTACTTGTACTTCGCGGGTGTTGATATAGGGTCCACAATGACTAAGGTCGCGCTCATAGACGAGAGCAGTAATCTGATGTCGGCAGTCAAGGGCCCTACCGGTCCCGAGCATCGCCAGCTTGCCAACGAGGTTATGCGGCAGGCACTGGAGAAGGTCAGCCTTCAGATTGATGACATCTCCTGTATTGTGGCCACAGGCTACGGACGGGTCAACGTCCCTTTCGCAGACCGCCAGATAACAGAGCTATCCTGCCACGCCAGAGGCGTGTCCAGCATTTTCCCCAATGTCAGAACTGCCATCGATATAGGGGGTCAGGACGCCAAGTGTATGAAGATTGATAACGGCCGACTTATCAGCTTCGTTATGAACGATAAGTGTGCCGCCGGCACCGGCAGGTTCCTTGAAGTGACTGCGGCTACACTTGGTGTCAAGCTGGAAGACATGGGAGATATTGCGCTGAAAGCCACCAAGAAAATTCAGATAAGCAACCTGTGCACTATTTTCGCCCAGCAAGAGGTGGTAGCGCTCCTCTCCCGCGGGGAAAGGTTGGAGGATATCGTGGCCGGACTTCACAATGCTCTGGCCAGCCGCGTAGCGGCACTGGCACAGCGACTTGGGATAGAGCCCGACCTGGTGCTGACGGGCGGCGGTGCCAAGAACACGGGCATGGTCAGGGCCGTGAAAGAAAGCCTGGGTCGCGAACTCCTCGTTCCTGAAGAACCACTTCTCACCGGGGCACTCGGCGCGGCTATACTTGCAGGGGAGACCTACATGAAAGCGGTGGCAGCGAGCGGAGCCTTTTCCGCAAAGCCTCGTCGGCTAGAAAAAGCCACCTTCTTTGATCGGGAGCACCAGTGAGCTGGTTTGTCGGCATTGACATAGGCTCTGCATACAGCAAGGGAGTCATTAGCAGAGACAGCGAGCTCATCGCCTGGCATGTAATCATATCCGGTGCCAACCACCGAACGTCTGCCGAGGCCATAATGACCGAGTTGATGAGACAGGCCAACCTGACTCAGGATGACATAGCCAGTACTGTTGCCACCGGCTCCGGTGCGGACAATGTCTATTTCGCCAGCCAGAGGGCAAGCGACCTAGTCTGTACTGCCAGGGGCATCAACAGCATCTTCCTGCAAGCCAGGACGGTAATCGACGTAGCCAGTCTATCCACCAAGGCGATTCGGCTGAATCAAGAAGGAATGGTGACGAACTTCGCCGTCAGCGAGAAATGCGCCGCCGGCGGTGGCCGCTTCATTGAGGTCATCGCCAACGTGTTGCGAATAGACTTGAGCGATTTCGGCCCGCTTTCAGCCAAATCAAGGAACCCGGTCATATTCGGTACGGGGTGCGCTGTCTTTGGCGAATCTGAAGCCATCACCAGAGTAAGCGAAGGCATCCCGAAGGAGGATATCGCCGCTGGTGTTAACAAAGCCCTGGCAAGCAACGTTTCCTCGCTGGTCAGGAAGCTTAGACTGGAGGAGCCATGCGTCATCTGCGGCGGCGGTGCTCTCAACACCGCCCTCGTCAAGGTCGTCGAAAACGAGTTGAACATCAACCTCCTTGTGCCCCCACACCCCCAGATCATCACGGCTCTTGGCGCCGCCATAACAGCGGCAACATCAACGACTCCGGAATCGAGCAAAGAGCAGGACTGATGATGCAGCAAGGGGCGAGGTTTGCGATAGGCAGTCCTCTCCAACACTTGATATAGTGATAGAGTGTGGTGGACCGTATCTGGATTTGGGCACAAATGAGTCACCAGGGAGGCTTCGTGGTGACCTCTAAACAGCCTCAAGAAGGGAGAGGCTGGACGAGGCATCCATGACGGAGATATGGTGAGGGTCTTCAACGACCGTGGTGAAGTGAGGACGGCATCGTGACAGTAGACAGAGAGATGTGCTTGGGCAAAGATAACTGCCAGATATGTCTCGAAGCATGCCCCTAGAGGCTCCACAGTTTGGGTCCGAAGAAAACGCCAGGATGCAGAAGTGCGACTTATGTGTAGATAGATGGGGGCAGGGCAAGAAACCGGTATGTGTTGACGGTTGCCCGATGTGGGCT
>SOJB01000077.1 GCA_004376695.1 Dehalococcoidia bacterium
ATTCCAGTATGGGGTCTTAGCACCTGGTCATAGTATCCCTTAAGAGTTTCGAACAGTCCCCAGTATATGTTGTCTGCCCTTATGTGGCGCTGTTCAGCGTCGGGAACCTCTTCTCCGCAAAGAAAGATCTGCGCCTGAGCGGTATCTTTCTTATAATCTTGCCGTCCTTGCCGTCTGAAGAAGAAGACTATGACCAGCACCACGACAAAGGCAACGAGCCAGATAATAGGGTTCCAAAACACGTAGCCAAATTCCAGAATCGCTGTCATGGTATAGCTCCCACAATTGCGTTGATGTATGCTGCCGGGTCTAGCAAAGCATCGGTAGCTGGGCGGACTATCCAATCGGAGACCAGACCGGGAAACAGACCGAAAAAGATGATGATTACCGCAAGAACTGCCATGGCGGCTATCATCGTTCTTGGCACCTCTTTTACGTCCTTGTATCGAGGCAACGGCGCTCCCGCGAACGCCGAGAAGAAGGCCTTGATAAAAACAGCCAGAGTTATGATAGATACA
The DNA here is from genome assembly GCA_004376695.1 of Dehalococcoidia bacterium. Taxonomy (GTDB): domain Bacteria; phylum Chloroflexota; class Dehalococcoidia; order GIF9; family AB-539-J10; genus RBG-13-51-36. Next base: position 519 of record SOJB01000077.1, read on the forward strand.
AATATGCCAATTATGGTGAGGATTGGGCTGAATTGATATACAGACTCATAAATCAATATCTTGGAGGCAAAACCATTGAAGGGAGGAATACCAGAACTAGCCAGAGCCCCGAGCAGGAAGAACACCGCTGTGAACTTCATGGTATGACCGAGGCCACCCATCTGGTTCAGGTCCCTGGTGCCGATGCGATAGAATATCGCGCCGGCAGCAAGGAACAGGAGTCCCTCAAATAGCGCGTGATTTATCATATGAAAAACGGCACCACTGATGGCAGTTGTCCCATAAGCAGCCAGGGCTTCCGGGGCAGCCAGCACAGCGAGGCCGACCCCTATTCCTACCAGCATAAACCCACTCTCGCAGATACAGTTATAGGCGATCAGACGGGTAATATCTGTTTGCCGAATAGCCATAGTAACACCAATGAACATGCTCAATATTCCGAGGACTATGATTATCCATCCCACTGCAGGCAGGCCGGCCGTAACGCCATAAAGGGTGAAGCATGTCCTCATAAGGGCATACATGCACGATTGACTTGCCGCTATAAGTAAGACGGTTACGCTTACGGGGGCCACTGAATAGGCATCCGAAAGCCACATGTGCACGGGGACAGCCCCCAGCTTCATAACGAAGGCAGCTATCAGTATGACCAGCGCCATCTTATCCAGCATCGTATATTGCATGGCTTGGGCTAGAGCACCTACATTGAGGAGGTTATACTGCGAATACAGCAGACCAATGGCAAATAGAACCATCAGCGATGCAACAGAAGATATCACTATGTACTTGAAGCCACCTTCCTGAGTGTCGGCGAATCTGGTTCTGGAAGCTATCAGAGCCGCACCAGAAATAGATGCTATCTCCAAGAAGACGAACAGATTGAATAGGTCACCCGTGAACATCATGCCGAACCCACCCGCCACCATGAGCAGTACAAGCGTATAGAACCTGGACTGCCCTGTCTCCTTTGACATGTGAGAGAGACTGAATACAGTAGCGGCTAGGGAAACAATCGACCAGATTATGCCCATCAGGATGGACACCCCGTCCACTTCCAGCACTATCCGCACCGGCACCATGAATCCCTCGGGCGTGGCCAGGCCGGGCGAACCTGCGCCCAGGGCATAAACATGGATACCGTTAAAGGAGATGTCCCTGGCCAGGGCAAAAACCAGAGCTGCTGCAAATGCCAGGCTGCCTATCACGAGTATATTCCTGGCCCTTTCACTCACCCTACCTACCAAGGGTGTTAGAAACGCCGCCAGCAGCAGTATGGCTATAATCAAGATGGAGGAGTGAGTTATTAAAGTATCCAAATCATTATCCCTTCATCTTCCTGGATTCTTCTGAATCCAGGCTTCCAGTATGGCGGTAAATCTGTATCACCATGGTCAGCATCAAGGCCAAAACTGCAACGTTGATGACGATACTGGTCAGGGTGAGTGCCTGGGGTACGGCCAGAACCATGGGTCCCTCTGGCACATCGGTATAGATAGGAGCGGTCCCTCCTGCCCGGTAGCCCAGTGACACCAGAAACAGATTGACCCCCGACGCCAGCATGGCAATGCCCATAATGAGCTTGATCAAATTCTTCTTGAATATGATGATATAAAAGGATACCCCCACCAGCAGCGCTGCTGCCAGAAAGGGGAAGTTGAGAGGAATATGCTCCATTATTCTTCCACCTCCTCACCACTCGAAAATAGCGCTATAGCTAGAACCACTGCTGAAAGGCCGGCTATCACCTTAAGGCCCACAGCGAAGTTCATCAGGGGAATGACCCCTCCCGTCCAGATGTCCCCAGGGCCGGGACCGGGTTCAGGAACCCCACCGAAGATTGGCGTGCCCACCAGAAAGTTGTAGAAAAAAGCAGTGCCTATCCCGGCAAAGGCCAGGATGGCAAAGAGCACAGCCCCGCTGCTTTCTACGATTGATAGGACACGCTCACGAATTGATTTCTTAAGTTCCTGAGAGCCGAAGGCCACCAGCAACAAGATTACACCGGAAACGATGACAGCACCACCCTGAAAGCCTCCACCCGGGGTAATATGTCCATGGGCAATAACATACAGGCCGAAGACGACGATAAACAGGGTGAGCTGGTTGGCCACGGTGCGGACAATCTTGGACAGCATCAGGAGCTCTCCCTCTTGCGTTTCAGTGTTCGCAACAGAAACAACACCCCGGTCACCGCCGTGAACAGTATGGTGGCCTCCCCCAGTGTATCAAACCCTCGGTAGTCAAAGAGCACCGCCGCTACCACGTTGTTGCTCCCGGTTTCTTCCTGGGCGTTCTCAATGATATAATCGTCCATATGAGACGCATCTGGGTAGCCGAAGGGGTGGATGAGCAGCACGCCCCACACCAGAAAGGCTACCAGAACAAGCAACAAAATCAGGCCCGTAACTCGTCTCATCATTTACTCCATACGCTTGGTCGCTCTGAGGGTTATGATAAGGATAGCTGTGGTCACAGCTGCCCCGATTCCCGCTTCGGCAATGGCCACGTCCGGAGCCTTCATAAGATAAAACTGAAAGGCCAACAACAGACTCAGCACAGCCAGCGCCACGACCGCATATAAGAGATCCCGAGATATGGCGACGAATACGGCACAGACAACCAGTACCAGCGGTATAACGATATGCAGAGCCGCGGCTTCAATCATTATCTTTCCCTCTCAGGTCATCCACCACCGCCCTGGCAGGCTTCTCTCCGCTGCGATGCGCCGCCCGGGCAATGGCATGAGCCCCGGTGGCATTGGTGACCAGCAGCGCCACCAGCACCACCACTGCACGTATGCACATTACAGACTGAGAAGTCCCTTCCAGTGCCCAGATTCCGGCGGCCTGCATGATTACCGCCATGACGAGGAAGACGGAGCCAAAAGTGGTGCATTTGGTAGCGGCATGCAGCTTGGTGTACATGTCGGGAAAACGGTGGAGACCGACGACTCCGATTAGATTGAAGAAAAGGCCAACGCCGATAAATATATAGGTTACTATGTTCAGCGCCACTGCTAAAACTTACTCCCCCCAATGAATTTGGCCACATACAGCGTCATGGTGAACGAGAGCAAAGCATACACGAGGGCCACGTCAACAAAAACCGCATGATCGAACATCATCCCCACAACGACCAGACTGGCCACCACCAGAGTGTTGGTGGTGTCAAAAGCCACCAGCCTTGTCGGCGCTCCCGGCCCAATAAGGATGCGTGCCACGGCGATGATAATACAGACCGATAGGACTATGACGGCCGGAAGCCAGTCAATCAATCCGCGATTCTCCTCGCCCAGTCAGGGAAACTGTAGCATATCGGATGGTAGTCTCTCGGCATATCCTTGAGCACCTCAGGGTCAACATTTATCCAGTGCACATATAGTTCGTTGGTTTTCTCGTCAACGTCCACGCTCAGTGTTCCGGGCGTCAGGGTGATGGAATTGGCCAGGATGGTAAGTGACAGGTCGCTCTTCAGGTTGGGATTTATCTTCACGATGGCCGGATTAATCCGCCCGGTGATGACACGGTAGGCCACGTCAACATTGGCCTTGGCCATGGCAAAGAAAAAAGGGAACAGGTAAACGAGGAAGGTAAACCACCGCACCGGGTTCAGCATGCGCAGGTCTTTACCGATGAACCGATTCCTGAGCAAAACGCCGACGACCACAGCCAGCAGTGCCCCGATGATGAGTTCGGCCCTGCTCCACAGGAGGACGGAGCCACTACCGATGGTAAGAATGAGGTAAGTCACATAAGCAACCGCTGCCGTAATCAGAAACTTCATTCCTTACCGCGCAAACAGTTTTTCAGATGAGAAGAAGTCGGTATCAGAGCCGGCTACCTTACTGCAGTAGCCTGACTCTCCTGACAACTTCTACGTTTGCCCGCAATTGTACACTAACCGTCCAGAGATTATCAAGCCCCCGAATTGAGTCATAATAAATGCTACCGAAAGGGGTATTGATGTGTCAGAATTGGTGTTACCGAAAGGAGGTAAGGTGA
>SOJB01000018.1 GCA_004376695.1 Dehalococcoidia bacterium
CTACATATAGATCCCGGCGGAAACGTTCAGCACTTGTCCCGTAATAAAGGCAGCATCATCGGAAGCGAGGAACAAGACAGGCTTAGCGGCATCCTCAGGCGTCATTGGTTTGACTTGAAGAAGGACCAAATCCCTTACCTTCTTTGGTATACCCACTGCCTCTCCTGCTACCTCTTCCTGCTGCGTTTCTTTTTCTCCGGTCAACCGTGTATCGACAAAGCCGTAGGCTATGACATTGCAGGTAATGCCGAATCGTCCCCATTCCCTGGCTACCGTCTTGGTTAGTCCGATAAGACCTGACTTGGCAGCAGAGTAGTTTATCTGACCGATGTTTCCCATTAGTCCAGCTACGGAGGCCACATTGATTATCCTGCCGTTGTGTCCTTCCTTCAGCATGTATTTGGAGGCTGCCCTGATACAATTGAAGGTCCCCTTGAGGCTGATGTCAATACATATGTCCCATTGGGCATCTGTCATCTTGTGTATTAAAGCATCTCTGGTAAGCCCGGCATTATTGACCAGAACATCTATTTTGCCGAATTTCTCTACTGCCTTATCCATCACTTTCTGACAATCTCCGGGTTTCGTCACATCGCCAGCACAGCCATCGGCTCTACCTCCGGCAGCTTTTATGTCGTTGACTACCTGGATAAGCGGTGCCTCATCGATATCGGTCACAAAAACGGCAGCACCCTCTCTGGCAAACAACAAAGCATCGGCTCTGCCTATACCCCGCGCCGCCCCTGTCACTACCGCCGCTTTACCGTCCAGTTTTCCCATCTTTACCTCCTTGAACCTTGTTCTGCTGAAGACACGGCCACGACTCAGTACTTCTAGGGAACTGCCCCTGGATGGCTATCGAAATCAATGCCTTCGCTCATTTCCCCCTTCGCGTGGGTAAGACAACCAAGGCTGAGCCAGGCGTCGTCTTGTCTCCTTTTCCATTCTCCACCCAAATCTCGCACTCAACGAGGTGCTCCCCGTCATCCTCGTATTTCTTGGTCACCTTGCCTTTACACCACCAGGTTTCGCCATCATGAGGCTCATCGATCGTCTTCATTTTGCGGGGATAATCCATACCGCGGTATTGGCAGGACAGCTTCTTGAGTTTCCCCTCTTTTCCGATCCAGTCAGTCATCAACTGCCCTAACCAGGCGCGTTTAAGCGCACCGTGTACGATGGGAGCCCCCACACCCATAGCTCTAGCGAAATCATCTTCATAATGCAGAGGATTAAAATCCCCCGATGCCCCTGCCCATTGGACTAACATGCGACTTGTAGCAATCTTAGCCAATGGAGTTACGTCAGTACCTACTTCAACGTCCTCATAGCAGATCTCCTTAGCCATTTCTCCTCCAAAAGCAAAGCAGATAGAACACGTTAAAACTGGATCAATGTCGACCGGCTTCTGAGCACTGCAATGCCCTCCTGGTTCACGAAAGTTATCTCCGCTGTGGTGAACATGGTCTTGCCCAGTCTGGTTTCGCGCTCAGTTATACTGGCGATCTTGGGTGTGGCAGTTAATACATCGCCAGCGCCAATAGGTTCAATGAACTCGAATTCGACACCGCCATCGAGAATCCTCGGAGGCGCTCCAGCTCTTACCAGAGACTCAACCAGTTTTTCCGTAGGGCGTCCGACCTGGACTGGCCAACCCGTGAAACCAGGGGGAGCCATAAGACGGCGATGCTTCGTCTTACTGGCGAAGTCCGGATCATTGTACAGAGGGTTGGGGTCACCTATGGCCTGCGCATACCTCTGGATCGCTCCTTCCTCGATCCTGAAAACGATGGCCTCAGAAGGCACTCCTATCAATCTCCGTAGCTCACCCGTAATCAAACTACCTTCGGCCATAGCTGGCCTCCTTGATTGAGTTCCTTCTATAACCCTATGATAGCCACACTAACGATGTTCATGGCGGGAAAACCGCCCATGTTGTGGGTCAGGCCTAGCTTGGGATTCTTAATCTGTCGTTCCGGGAGCTGGGCTTTGCCCTGCAATTGCTTGTACATCTCATACAGCATCCTGAGACCAGAGGCGCCAATAGGATGCCCGAAGCACTTCAATCCGCCATCCGGCTGAATAGGCTGGGGGCCATCAAGTTTAAAACGGCCGGCCTCGATGTCCTCCTTGACTTTCCCTCTCGGGCTGAACTGCAGATCTTCCATAGTCACCGCCTCAGTTATGGAGAAGCAATCGTGCACCTCGGCCATGCTTATCTCCTCACGGGGGCTTCTTATCCCCGCCTCCTTGTAAGCCAGAACGCCAGCTCGGTAACCGGTCTCAACATGAGCTCCGTCCCATTTCGTATACATCAGTTCCTCGCCCGAACTCACGGCGATCTGCAGTGCCTTGACACGTATGGGGTCTGGCCGAAACTTCTTAGCCATGTCAGCTCTGGTTATGATTGCGGCCGCTGCGCCATCACTGACTCCACAGCAATCAAAAAGCCCGAGTGGCCAGGCAATGATAGGCGCACTCAGTATCTGTTCCTCAGTCACTTCGCGGCGCAAATGCGCCTTCGGGTGCCGTGCCCCGTTGTAATGGCTTTTGGCTGACACTTTAGCCAGCATTCTCTTGCCTTCCTCCGGACTGAGGTCATGCACAGCGAAGTATCTGGTCGCCATCATGGCAAAAGCCCCGGGGGCGGTCAACTTGGGCATAATCAGTGCGCTTTTTGTTCCCATAAGACTAGGGCCGCCTGGAAGCCCACCATATCCGGTGTCTTTGAGCTTTTCTACACCCAGAGCCAGAGCTATGTCATAAGCTCCTGAAGCTACACCGTAACATGCACCCCTGAAGGCTTCGGTGGCAGTAGCACAGAAATTCTCCACCCTGGTGACCGGAATAAAGGGCAACTTCAATGCTAAAGCCATAGATGTAGCCCCTTTTCCTACACTCTGTTCCTCAAAATGCACGCCAAACCAGGCTGCATTGATGTCCTTTTTTTCTATGCCAGCGTCCTCGACACATTCTTGAAAAGCGTCTACCATAAGGTCATCTGCACTCTTGTCCCATAGCTCTCCAAACTTGGTGCAACCCATCCCTATAATGGCAACCTTGTCTTTGATACCTTCTGCCATGTTTGCTCCCTCCGTAAGTTCTATTACTTGCCGCTGTGGTCAGGCACGTATTGGCATTGCCTTCCATGAATAACCGTGAACGCCACTCGACTCATCAACATATCGTCTGCGGAAGGTCATCTCTACCGGCATGCCTACTTTGACAGAATCCAGGTCACAATCAGCGAAATCAAACCAGAACCTGCCGCCGCCATCAAAATCCACCAGGCCATATATTGAAGGTGGGTCAATGCTGGCAGCCAGATTATCAGCGGTATAAGTGAATACTACGCCTTGCCTATCCGAAAAGCGATAATCTCCCATCCGATCAATGGCTCCGCAATCAGGATTTACGCACACTCTCTGATATGGATATTGCGGCGTACCGCATTCCTTGCACTTCGAGCCACAAAGGGCCAGAACTACCTTCCGTTCCCTGAACAGCGCCGACATCGGCGTGCGAATGCTTATCTCTCCACGCATACCTAGGTCCATCGGTGCCAGATTTCTGAACGCAAGGTACTTCTCATAGCTGGCAAGCTCCTTTTTCGAGTTGAGGTGCCTCTTCACCGCCCTTCTACCAGTTATGCTCTCTATTCTCTCAGTAACGCGGAAGAGCAGTGCGTCGCTGCCGTTTCCGAAGCTGGCGACCAGTATTCTGTCGCCTGGCTTTGCATCCTCCAGTGCCGCTACCAACATCATCAAAGGCGACGCTGACCCCGTATCACCGATTGTGCTGAGCAATGTATCCTGAAGCTGATCAGGCTCAGCACCTAATCGCTTGGCTATAGCTCCATGCTCTCGCGCATACAGACCTGGATAGACTATCTTGGCGAAGTCCTTGATGTTCAGGTTGTATCTCTTCAACAGCCCAGAAATCACTTCTGGAACGAATTTACCATAGCCAGAATCGCGGATGAACCTGTCTTCCCAGGCATGCTCAAATCTCTCTCCACTTGCCCTCCATCGGTCGGGGAAGTCGTAAGAAACAGAATACGAACCCTCAAAAGCAGCAACGACATCATCATCTCCAACAAGAAGCGCAGCAGCGCCATCGCCGTAAAGCCACTCTTGAGGACTGCCCGGTTTGCTCAAGCGGCAGTCAGAAGCACAGACGAGAACATTACTCGACATCTCTCCCTTTGCGGCATCAAAGGCGGAAAGCAGCGCACTCGTCCCTGACTTCGCAGAGCCCAGGAAATCAGCAGTCCTCATATTCAACCTCAAATCAAGAGCGGTGGCTACCAGAGCCGAATTCTGCCTTACCATATAGGGCTGACTGGTGGTAGCAAGATACAGCCCATCAACTGTCTCTCGGTTCACGTCACCCAGACAATCAGTTCCCGCGGCGACTGCCATGCTGAGAGAATCCTCGTCATGACTAGCGATTGCATTTTCGCCGGGCGGCGGGAACGTTCCCAAGAATCCAACAGCTGT
>SOJB01000054.1 GCA_004376695.1 Dehalococcoidia bacterium
TCGTCAGTGCCTCTCCGGAAAGGTTCCTCAAAGTCCAAGGTGATCTGGTAGAGACACGACCGATAAAGGGCACGAGACCACGAGGCAGGAATGCTGTTGAAGATGAACGCCTGGCCGGTGAGTTGACCCACAGCGCCAAGGACCGGGCAGAAAACGTGATGATTGTTGATCTGGAAAGAAATGATCTAGGGAGGATCTGCCGCTATGGCACGGTGCAGGTCACCGAATTGGCCGTCCTGGAGACTTTTCCCACCGTATTCCACCTCACCTCCACCATCGTGGGCAGATTGCGCCGAGACAAGAACAACGTTGACCTGCTCAAGGCCGTCTTCCCCGGCGGCTCCATTACTGGCGCTCCAAAAGTACGGGCTATGGAGATCATCGATGAACTGGAGCCAACAAGGAGAAGTATCTGGACCGGGTCCATAGGTTACCTGAGCTTCAATCAGGACATTGATATCAACATCGTTATCCGCACTTTCTTGATCAGAGAAGGCAAGGCTTACTTCCAAGTGGGCGGCGGCATCATCTATGACTCCGACCCGGAGGCCGAGTATATGGAGACGCTGGACAAAGCCAAGGCTTTGATTCAAGCGTTGCGTTAGCTCCCGACGTGTTTGTAGCACCAGAATAGGTTACGTTAGGAGCCGTGAATTAACCCGGGGCAGACGATCACTGTGCCCCTCATTTGATGATGCTCAATTCTCTACCCACTTTGGCGAATTTCCCGAGCGCAAAATCGAGGTCCTTTCTCGTGTGCGTTGCCGAAATCTGGACCCTGATTCTCGCCTGTCCCTTGGGCACAACCGGGAAACTGAAGGCTCTCACGTAGATGCCTTCCTCCACCAGTCTCTTCGCCATCGCCACCGCCTTCTGGGCATCGTAGAGCATAACCGGTATGATTGGGTGAATGCCCGGCTGTATATCAAAGCCGAGCCCGCCTATGCCTTTCCTGAAATAAGCGGTATTCTCTTCCAGCTTATCTCGTAGGGCTGTAGTTTTGCCAATCATATCAAGTATCTTCATGGTGGCCACAACAACCACCGGTGGCACGGCGTTGGAGAATAGCCTGGGACGAGACCTCTGCCTTAACAAATCGATAATCTCTTTGCTGCTGCTGGTAAAGCCGCCCACAGCCCCACCCAAAGCCTTCCCCATGGTGCTGGTGATAATATCGACTCTGTCTATCACCCCCCAGTATTCGGGCGTGCCCCGGCCGGTCGGCCCGAAGAATCCGGTGGCGTGCGAGTCGTCAACCAGTACTAAGGCGTTGTACTTCTCCGCCAAATCACAGATCTCTTCTAGCGGCGCGATATCGCCGTCCATACTGAAAACGCCATCTACAGCGATCAATCTGAAACGCTTATCCTGAGTTTCCTGCAGGTGCTTTTCCAAATCCTGCATATCCGAGTGTTTGAAAACTCTGACCTCCGGGAGTAAAGCCTGCCCCTGCTCAAGCTTCTTCTTGTTGATCACCTGCCACAGTCTTGCCCCATCAATAATGGTGGCATGACTTAACTGGTCGCTTATTATCACGTCGAAGCCAAGAATGACCTCAAACAAACCAATATTAGCAGCCTCGCATGATGAATAGAGAATGGTATCTTCGGTTTTGAGGAATTCAGACAGTTTCTTCTCTAGCTTCTTGTGTATTGTTTGAGTCCCGCAGATGAAAGGAACAGAAGATAGACCATAGCCCCATCTTATGATACCCCAAATCGCCGCCAGTTTCACTCTCCAGTTGTTAGCCAGTCCCAGGTAGTTGTTGGCGCAGAAGTTGAGGACTTTGCCTCTGTGGCCTTCTACACCTATCTTTCGTCCCTGAGGTGAATCGATAAGCAACTCGTCCTTATAAAGGCCACCTTCTATGATAGATTGCAGCTCCTTTTCGTAGTATTCCTTTGCTTCCTTTGCGTACATTGCCACCTCCCTCTCCCCGCCATAGCTCCAAGTGTAGTTGATGGGCGGGGACAAGCCTTATGGGTACAGAATCACCTTGCCTGAAACTTTCGGTCTTTCAGTCATCGCCTTGAATCCTTTCTCAAACTCCTCCAGAGGGAATTTGTGGGTTATGACTGGAGTTATGTCCAGACGTCCGGACTCAAGCAACTTCTTCGCCTGGTTCCAGCTTCTCCAGATCAGGCGGCCGGTGATGGGAAGAATCTTCTTGGCGCTTCTGACATATCGACCGCAATTCTCAATTGTAAGTGGGTCGGTATCAATACCAAAGAGCGATATTCTGCCGCCATCTCTAACCAATTCGATGGCCAGTTCTCTTGCCGTCTTGCTCCCAGCCATTTCCAGCACCACATCAAATCCTCTTCTGGGGTTCTCCCGCGAAAGATACTCAACCACATCTTCTTCTCTCTCATTGATGACGATGTCGGCGCCCATTTCCTGGCTAATCTCCAGACGTCTTCGATGTCTGCCCACAACAACGACCGAACAGGCTCCCTCGGCTTTACAGACTCCGCTCGCTAGCATGGCAATAGGCCCGTCGCCCAGGATAAGAACGGCCTTTCCATTGAGGTCCTTGTCATAATCTCCCAGAGCACAATAAACCGCATTGCCTAAAGGTTCCTGGAGAGTGGCTATTTCTGGAGGAAGACCTGGATTGTTTCTCCAGAGGATCTTTTCCGGGACGACCACATATTCGGCAAAACAGCCGTCGCAGGATAAGCCGAAAATCCTCCCTTTCTCAGTCTCGCAAATATGCTTCTGGCCATTCTTGCATTGGACACATTTACCACAGAAGAAATGGGTTTCGGCAGAAACATAGTCGCCAACCTTGAATTTCTTCACTTTCTTGCCGACTTCAACGACTTCACCGGCAAACTCATGCCCCTGGATTTGAGGAACTCTTCTGATGTACACCTGGGCTGCCGAATCCCAATTATAGATATGAACATCTGTGCCGCAGATAGAAGTCGCCTGCACCTTAACCAAAACCTCATCGGCTTTTGGCTCAGGAATCTCCAGGTCCAGGAGTTCAGCTCCCGGGGCCATTCGTGTCTTGACTATTGCTTTCATATCGGATGATGGTATCGTGGCACACGAAACTGCAAAACGAGTTCGAAAGGAGATCGGTGCAAGGCCAGGCCACTCTGCCCGGCTTCACTGATTAGATATCTGGTTTCTGACTCTTCCGAAGAAAGCTCTCGCGATCTCTCGGTATCGTAATCCGTCGGCACATTCATCTCGCTGGCATGCTAGCGCCCGACAACTCACCCACGGCCTCGCACTCGGAACAGGCCCTGTTCTTCCCGTCCAGAACCTTCATTTCTCCATATTCTAGCAGTAATCCTTCATTTTTGTAAGACCGGCGATAGAATCGTAGACAGGATCGTGAATGCTTCTTCCAGGCTCTTCCTGCAAGTCGCAAGGTTCTCCAGACTAGTTGTCTGAAGCCTTTCTTTCGGGCTCGTCTTCCAGCTAGAACAGCCTGAGCCACTCGGGGTGGAGTTGTGCTGCCCAAGGGAAGCAGTCTCTCCCTCATGGGGACATTTCCAAAGAGTCTTGACATTCTTCACTGAATATTCCTCAAATATCCGAAAAAGCCTCGTTGCTTATGCGTATTATTCGCAATGCCAACATGGAGAAAAAGCCTATCAGATACTAGATGATTGCTTCAGAATTCTGATGATCAAAATCCATGAATGTGAGCGCCCCATCGGCAAGCTCACTGCTGACAGTCCGGGTTACTGACTTGGAGGATGTGACGGACGAGCTAGGTGTGAAGTTGCAGGAGCACCTGTCGTGCTTTCTGACTTGCCCGGGTGCGGTGGCTGACTTGATTCTTCATCTCCAAAGGTAGTTCAGCCATCGTCTTGCCTTTCTCAGGAAGATAGAAGACAGGGTCATAGCCAAAGCCGTTTCCGCCTTTAGCCTCAAAGGCAATCATGCCCTGACACTCGCCGTAGCATACGTCTAAGCGACTTCCTGGACTGGCTATAGCAATAACGCACTTGAAACGGGCTGTTCGCCTCTCCCAGGGAACACCATTGAGTTTGGCCAGGAGAAGGCTCACCCTCTCCACATCGGTAGCACCTGCACCAGCAAAGCGAGCTGATTGCACGCCTGGCTCCCCGTGAAGGGCATCCACCTCCAGTCCCGAGTCGTCAGCCAGAGTGGTGAGCTGGCTCAATTCGGCATAGGTAAGGGCCTTCAGCCGGGCGTTTTGCTCGTAACTGCTGCCCGACTCAGTGACAACCTCTCCTATTCCTTGTTCGATTAGCGTGGTTATCAGGTAACCAAGACCATCCAGGAGAATGCGGTATTCCTTGATTTTCCCCGGGTTGGAGCTAGCTAAGAGAAGCTCAGGCATTTTCACCCTGCGGGCAATTCGGGAAAATCAGATGTCCTGGAATCTCGGTGCCAGCTTCTTCATCACTTCGGGCATGGTGGTGTATTCCATTTCCTCAAGCGGTAGGCGATGTGGCTCAAACGGACCCATTCGGCGCAGGAAATCCGCCATTATGTTTG
>SOJB01000070.1 GCA_004376695.1 Dehalococcoidia bacterium
AACTGTCATGTCTCTTGCAGGGAGTTATCCAACCCGAATTGTGGGCAGGCTGCATTGATAAGCCCTGCGCCACTGCGTCTCAGACAGCTATGCTTCGCACCTAGACAGGCCTTTTCGGTGGACCGATGATGGACTGGTTATAGCTTGATTCGTCTGTTATTCCTGGGAGGTATGTAGAATTCGAAGAGCAGATCTATGGTCCTCTTACTGAGATCTGCCTCATGCTCTTTCAGTAGCCTCTGTGTCGCATGAGCCCGCTGGGCAACAGTGTTCAATTCGTGCCTGCTTAGCTCTGCTTGTTTGGCAAGCTCCAGTACATGCTCCAGGTCATGAACCCGTTGTGAGAGCACTTCCTGTTCCTCTTCTATGACGTCGACCTGAGCATCGCTTGACCTTTCATATCCGGCAACCTGTTTCATTGCCTCGCGAATGGTCTTCCTCCGTCTCTCCAGGCTAGCTATCTGTCTATTGATGGTCGCCCGCCTTTCCTTGTTCCTTTTCAGTTGCTTCGCCAGACTCCTTAGTTCCCACTCCTGTTCTTCTATGGCTCTGACCTCGTCAGAGAGGCTGTTCAATCTACTGCAGTACTTTTCTTTGAGAAGCGATTGCAGCTTCGCCAACCGATCGAGCCGTCTCCGCAGGAATACTATATTGCTGTATGCTTCCTGAATCTTGCCTGGGAGTCCCTCGTCCTCGGCAAGGTCCCTCTCCTGGATTACTGCCTCTTCAATGGTGTCCATATTCAAGCTCCCCAAGACCAGCAGACCCATTATATAATCAACGGCAATGCATAAGCAAGGGCCAGGTCATGTAACGCGCTAGATTTCGGACGTGAAGTCTAGTCACGCGTCAACTCCACTACGGTGACGCCATAGTCTCCTTCGCCATAATCACCGAGGCGATAGGATTTAACCAGAGGATGGTGGGCCAGCACGTCATGTACTGCACGGCGTAACTTCCCCATTCCCTTGCCATGAACAATGCGCACGGAGGACAAGCCAGCCATAAAGGCATCGCTCAGATACTGGTCAAGCCGGCACACTGCTTCATCAACGGTAAGACGGCGTAGACGTATTTCTCTATCTACTGCTCTCATCGCCCCTGGTGAACTCCAGACGAACGATCGCCCTGCTGTCTTCAGTGACCTTCACTCTATCATCAATGCGCCAGCCCACTACCCAGATGATCTGCTGAGGGGAACACACTATCGGGATATGACTTCGCCACATACGAGGTATCTTGGCATCAACCATGAAATCCTGGAGTTTCTTGTCCATACTCATGCCCAGGGGTTGGAATCTATCCCCGCGCCGCCGAACCCGAACAAGGAGCTCGCTCCCTGTGCTCTGTAAATCCAAATCGGCAACAGATCTACCTTGATGAATCCCATCTCTTGTGCTGGGGACACCCCGTAACGGCAGGGGGTGTGACTGCTCGCAGATTATGCTGGCTCTCACTCTCCACCCAGGCATAACTGTTTCCCCGGGTACTTGTAGTGGGAACTCGCCCCGCAATGGGGGGAAGGGGCATGATGACGCAGGGTGCTGCGGTCTTGTCCCGCCCGCCGCAGCGGGCGGAAGCTTCGTAATGACCAGCTCATCATATTCCCCGTGGCAGATGAGTCCCCGGGGCAGAGATAGCCTCTTCCCCACCGGTTTGTCCAGCAGGTCACGCATGGCTTCAATGTGACCCACTTCGACATCTCTAGTATCCCCGATTAGCCTGGCCACAGCGGCCCGCAGTAGTCGCCTTTGCAGAGCTATCGGCAAGTTAGCAGTCTGCTTCCTATCAAGATGAATGGCATCATTCCCCTGGCTAGCCACCCCACTCCACAACCCGGAAGCGTGCTGTTCAATGAAAGCACTGTCTTCTCTAGCGATATAGGCCAGACGGAGCAGGGCCTGGTCAACGCTCGGATTGTATTGCCGCAGCACAGGTAGCAGGTGGAGGCGCAGGCGATTCCGAAAGAAGGAAAGCGAAAGGTTGGAGGAATCAACGCGCGGGTTTAGTCGCTGGCTCTGGCAGTAAGCCGTTGTTTCCTCTCTCGTAACATCCAGAAGCGGTCTGATGACCTGAAGATCACTTCGCATTGTTCCCGATGACACTCCCCGCCAGACGTGCAGAATAGGTAGGCAAGGCGTCAGGCCGCACAGCCCGCTGACTCCGGTTCCTCGCAATATATGCATCAAAATGGTTTCCACCTGGTCATCCCTTGTATGACCTACGGCTATTCGGTTGGCTCCGACATCTGTAGCTACCCTGGCAAGAAAGCCGTAGCGTAGTTCGCGGGCGGCTTCCTCAAGGGAGCAGTCTCTTTCGATCCTGTGGGCAGCTACGTCCTGCCTATCAACCGTGATGGGAATGCCCAGTGACCCAGCCAGGTCGAACGCGTATTTGGCATCAATTTCGGATTCAGCTCCCCGAAGTTGATGATTGAGATGAGCCGCGTGAAGATTAACCCCTGATACGTTCTGCCATTTCGCCAGGATGTGAAGCAAACATACTGAATCAGCGCCGCCTGATACTGCGACAACTACTTTGTCCCCCGGCGAAATCAGGCTATGCCGTTGAATGGAATCAATGACCTTCGTCTCTGTCTCGGTCTTACTCATCAGGATTGCCCCGTCGGCTTGCTCTTCGCGGTTGACACTAATATGAAGTATCGTTGAACGTCAGCAGGCGGGTTCCGTAATCGTTGAACTCAAGAATGCTTACGCCGCCAAGGTCTACCCTGAATTTAGTGAAGCAGTCCGGAGGCAGATCCAGAGCTTTGAGAATGATGGCTAAGGTCACGAAGAAATGGCTTACTACTACCACCGCAGTTCGGTCGTTGTGCCCGTGACTGGCTGCATACGTTCTCACCAGACCTTCAACAACCTTCCATGCCCTCTGCTGCAATTCGACAAGGGTTTCTCCATCGAGCGATTCCCTCGCCCCCCTCTGTTGCCACCATCGCATCAAGAACTGGCTGAACGTAGTGTTCAGATTGGGAAGAGACATACCTTCCAGTTCACCCACTCCGATCTCTCTGAGCTCCTGGTCGACTTCCACAGGCAATCGGTGATGGTTGGCTATGGCTTCGGCTGTAGCTATAGCTCTCTGCATAGGACTAGCATGTATGGCAATGATGTTCTCCTTCTTAAGGAAGGCTCCCAGCTTCCTCGCCTGCTCAAATCCGGTCTCATTCAGTCCGATGTCGCTGTCACCTCCCTGCACACGTCTCTCCTTGTTCCAGCTAGTTTCGCCATGCCTGACCAAGATAAGCCTCAAGAAGCCTCCTTAGATTGCTTCGTCACGATAGGCTGGAAATCGCGAAGACAGATGTGATGATGAGTCATTTTCGCCCGTCACTGCCAGTGGGATGGAACAGACTCACGATGAAGGAACTCTCTTCTCCTTCGTGAGGATAACCTTAGCTATCTTCATTCCGCGCATTTCACTGATAACGAACTTCAGATTCTGGAACTTGAACTGCTCCCCCTGCTTCGGTATCCGACCGATGTGACTCAGAATGAAGCCGGCTACTGTCTCGTAATCACCGCTGGGCAAATCCAGCTCCAGTTCCTCATTGGCATCGTCGATCCTGTATCCCCCCTCCAATTCGAAGGTACTGTCGCCAGTCACTATGAAGTCCTTTTCATCACCCGTCAGGTCATCATGAATATCGCCAACGATCTCCTCGGTCAGCTGTCCCAGGGTAACCATTCCGGCCATGCCGCCAAACTCGTCCACAACGATTGCTGCATGATGACCGCCGTCTCGCATCTCAGCCAGGAGTTCGCCCAGGCGTTTGCCTTCAGGCACGAAATAGGCAGGCCGCACCAAGTCGTCGATGATGTCCTCTCTGCTGATCGCCTCATCAGTCAGCTTCATCAGCACATCCTTGACATGCAATATACCTACCACATTGTCGGTGTTGTCCTTATACACGGGAAACCGGCTGTAGTGTCCCTCACCATAGACATTCAGGAAGTCACTTAGCTTCGTTCCTTGTGCCACCCACGTGATTTCGGTTCTGGGGACCATTATCTTGCTCACCGGCCGGTCGGTGAATTCAAACACCTTGTGCAGTATCTTTGCTTCATCTTCGTCTACCACACCTTCGCTTTCGCCGACGCTTATGGCAGAACGTATCTCGCCCTCACTGACCAGTTTCCTATCCTCGTCGGACACATTCACCATCCTGGTGAAGCTCAACCCGATTCGATCCAGTACCAGCACAAAGGGGTAGAAGCACAATTGAATTATCCTCAGTGGATCGACATAGGCTAAAGCCAGCCGCTCAGCACGATGCATGGCCAGGGTTTTGGGGATAACCTCTCCAAAGACCAGAATCAGAGCTGTCACTCCAAGGGTGGCTATGATCGGTCCTCTCACGGGGCCGAAAGCGGCCACAGCCATGATCGTCCCGAGTGTAGCGGCAGCTACGTTCACCAGGTTATTGCCTAGCAACACGGTAGACAGAACCCTCTCGGGCTTTTCAGCGGCTTTGGCCAGCTTTTCCGCTCCCTTAACGCCGCTCTCCACTAGATATCTCAGGCGGAGCTTGGGCAAAGCGATAAAAGCTGACTCAGCGCTGGAGAAGAAAGCTGAGAAAACCAAGCAAACCAGAAAGGCTGCTGGAAGCCAACTATCGGCGGTCTCCACTTCTTACCGCCCCCTAGGTCCCCTCTCCAACCAGACTAACCATTCTATAACAATCAGTTGCGCCTCAAACACACTCTGCAAAAGCTATGATAGCATCGGCTCGCAGACCTGTCAAAGCGGACCCCGTTATGTGGTTCAGTAAGCTACTCGTTCTCATCGTTCGACTGAGCTCATGCAGAAGTCCTGTCGAAGGACAACCGGACTCAGTGCTGGATCCTCTATGCCATTGCCGCAACTATGTTACTCTCAGATAGGGCTCCAGTACTTCGGGAACCAGCACCGTGCCATCCGCTTGTTGGTAGTTCTCAAGCACCGCGATAAGCACTCGCGGCAGAGCCAGTCCTGACCCATTGAGCGTGTGAACAAACTGTGTTTTGGCACCGGCCCCGGAACGATAGCGGATATCTGCTCTCCTCGCCTGGAAGTCACCGCAATTGCTGCACGAACTGACCTCCAGCCATTCAGCACAGCCGGGAGCCCACATCTCGATATCATATGTTTTGCAGGCAGCAAAGGAGAGCTCCCCACTGCACAACTGAGTCACCCTGTAAGGTATGGCTAGCTTACGGCCTATGGATTCGGCAGCAGCTACCAGTCTCTCTAGCTCCTGATCGGAGCTTTCCGCATCAGTGAACTTGTAGAGCTCTACCTTATCAAACTGGTGTCCCCGCTTCATGCCTCTCGTGTCCGTCCCGGCAGACATCTTTTCCCGACGGAAGCAGGGAGTACAGGCAACATAATTCAGGGGCAAGCTGTCTGCGCCCAGTATTTCGCCGCGGTGCAGATTGGTCAACGGTACCTCCGCTGTTGGTATGAACCAAAAATCATCCTCCGCATCATGATACAGATTATCGGCGAACTTCGGTAGATGTCCTGAGCTCTCCATACACTCTCGCTTCACCATCGAAGGAAGATAGATCTCCTTATAGCCATGCTCATTCACATGTACATCGAGCATGAACGAGATAAGCGCTCGCTGAAGACGTGCCCCCAGCCCTTTGAGGACATAGAACCTGGTTCCTGAGAGCTTCACGCCCTGGTGAAAATCTAATATGCCGAGCTTTTCCCCCAATTCCCAGTGAGGCAGTGGCTTGAATGGCAGTTCCTTTGGCTTGCCCCAGGCACGCACTACGACATTATCACTCTCGCTTTTCCCTTCAGGCACGCTAGGGTGCGGTATGTTGGGCAACTCCAGCAACAAGCAATCGACGTTAGCTTTAGTTTCTTTCGTTTGCTGTTGCAGGGACGATATCTGTTCTCCCAGTTGCCGCATCTGTGCTATGAGTTGAGGTGATCTCTCCTTGCTCTTGGCCAGTTGTTTGCTTGTCTCGTTATGCTTGGCGCGGAGCTCCTCGGTCCGACGGAGCAAGTTGCGGTAACGCGCGTCAATCTCAAGGATCTCATCCAGAACGAAGGCATCGCCTCTCTTCTCCAATCCCTGGCGGACTAGTTCAGGATTCTCACGGATAAGTCTGATATCGATCATCGGCTCCTTCTCCCTGATCAAGGCTCTGACTTCGTCTTCAACTGGGGGAAAAGTATCACTTCTCGAATAGACTGCTGACCGGCAAGAAACATCACCAGGCGGTCAAGGCCCATTCCCAAACCACCGGTGGGCGGCATGCCATATTCCAGAGCCTGAAGAAAATCCTCGTCGGCGACTTCTGTTTCTTCATCAGCGGCTTGTTCCTTCAGTTGCTGGCGAAATCTCTCCCTTTGCTCCACGGGGTCATTGAGCTCCGTAAAGGCGTTAGCAATCTCCATGCCACCCACGAAGCCCTCAAACCGCTCCGTCAATTGGTCATTGCCTCGCTTCCTCTTGGCCAGAGGCGACATATCCACAGGGTAGTCCAGAAGGAAAGTCGGCTGGGTGAGCTTCGGTTCAACAAAAGTCGACAGTAGCTCGTCTATTAGCCTACCCCTCCCCTTGCCGGGTTCGACTTCCATTCCCAAATCTACCATCCGCGACCTGAGACAAGCAGCATCGGGGTAGTCCTCAAAATCGATGCCGCAATAACTCTCTATTGCCTCACGCAGGCTCAGCTTCTGCCACGGGAGACTGAAATCAACGGTTGTGCCGCGGTAAGAGACCTGAGTGCTACCCAGAACCTCCTGTGTCGTATTGACCAACATCTCTTCGACCAATTTCATCATATCATTGTAATCGCTATAAGCTTGATAGCATTCAAGTAAGGTGAACTCCGGGTTATGTTTGACGGAAACACCTTCATTGCGGAAGACCCGTCCCATCTCATAGACTTTGTCAAAGCCGCCTATCACCAATCTCTTGAGGTGGAGCTCCAGGGCAATCCGCAGATACAGGTCTTCATCAAGAGCATGATGATGAGTGACAAAGGGGCGTGCCAGCGCTCCGCCGACATGGGGCTGAAGCACCGGGGTTTCTACTTCCATGAATCCCTGCTTATCGAGGAAGCATCTTATTGCGGTAAGAATCCTGCTGCGCAAAGTGAAAATGCTTCTACTATCTTCGTTGGAAATGAGGTCAAGATACCTCTGCCGATACCGCTTTTCTACGTCGGCCAGCCCATGCCACTTCTCCGGCAGGGGGCGAAGTGACTTGGATAGCATGGCGAAATCGGATACCTCCAGGGTAAGCTCCCCGGCTTTCGTTCGGAAGAGCTTGCCCTCGACCCCCACGATGTCGCCGATATCGATATCCCGAAGGAATTCGTATCTTTCCCCGCCCAGGATGTCGAAGCGCAAAGAGAGCTGTACCTTCCCTGAGCCGTCGTTAATGTCAAGAAACGACCTCTTACCCATGAACCGCCTTGCCCTAACCCGACCAGCCAGGAATGTGCTCTGATCAGCAGCCTGTTCTTCCTCAAAGAGAGCTATCGCTTCTCGAATAGTGTGGCTACGCCGACAGGAATGAGGATAAGGGTCTATGCCCCGAGCCCGAATCCTCCTGAGACTATCCACCCGCTGTTCAGCTATGCGTTCTAATCTTGACGTCATCAGAAGCCAGATTTACTCCTCGTCAGCGGTTCCGCTTTCATTGCCCATCTCCAGAATCTCCTTTGCTTGCTCTGCCAGAGGCTTGGGCACCATGATTCTTACCTCACCTATTCCATCCACCGTCAGTCCCCAGACCAGACCGGCGCTCTCGTACGCCAGGAGAACCGGTATGCCTTCGCTCTCCAGCCGTCCCTTGATTATCTGGGCCTCGATTTGCCTGGCAACGCGCACAGTAACCAGTCGCTCTTCTGAAGACATACCCCCCACCTCCGTCTATTCTAGCAGAAACCCGTTGAGCATTGATAAAAGGGCCAACATTATATAGAATTTACGCTGTTGCCCGAAGGCTCCGTCATAAATCTAAGTTCTGAAGGAGGGAAGGTGATTTGAATGCGCTTGGAAGACATCTGCTACTAGAACTGAAAAGCTGTAATGAGGAGGTGCTCGATGACCCAGATTTCCTCAAAGACTGTCTCAATGAAGCTGCCATCCAGAGTGGCGCCACCGTAGTGGGCGAGTCCTTTTATCATTTCTCCCCTTGCGGAGTGAGTGGAGTAGTCAATATCGCTGAATCGCATATCGCCATTCACACCTGGCCGGAGTTTCAGTATGCTGCCGTAGACGTCTTCACATGTGGGTGCAGTGTAGACCCTGAAAAGGCTGCCAGATTGATAACAGAGAGGCTGGGGGCGCAAAGCCATTCCCTGATTGAGCTTCGCAGGGGGCTTATGGAGGATAGCCAGGCCAGGGGCGCAAAATGAAGGATAGTGACCCCGAGAATAGACATAAATGGTTTCGCGACCATCTGACGCCTAGCCTCACTGCGCTGCATGGCATCAGGGAGAGGATATACTCAGGGCGAACCAGGTTTCAATCCGTAGAGATCATTAACACGGACAGCTTCGGTGTCTGTCTCGTCCTCGACGGCAAGATTCAGTCCAGCGAGGCGGACGAGTTCATCTATCATGAAGCGCTGGTACACCCCGCTATGCTCACCCATCCCAAGCCGGAAAAGGTCTTCATTGCCGGCGGAGGTGAGGGCGCCACGCTGAGAGAAGTCCTGGCGCATAAGACGGTGAAGAAAGCTGTCATGGTGGATATCGATGAAGAGGTTGTGAGCATCTGTCGCCGCTTCTTGCCTTCCTGGCACCAGCATGCCTTCGATGACCCCAGGGCAGAGCTTCATTTTGTCGACGCCAGAGAATACCTGGAGCAATGCAGCGACAGATTCGATGTCATCATCATTGACCTGGTTGACCCTCTAGAGGAGGGACCGGCACGCCTGCTATACACTAGAGAATTCTACCAAGCGGTCAGGCAAAAGCTAGAGCCTGATGGCATTATGTCAGTGCAGGCCGAATCCGCTGAATGGACGAACCTGGACAGCTTCACCGCCATTGCCAATACCCTGAGCAGCGTCTTCTCCATAGCCCGCCCCTATCAAGTCCACGTACCTTCCTTTCTGGGCTTATGGGGCTTTGTCTCCGCTTCTCAGAGCCTTGACCCTCGTGAATTGACTCCCGCGCAAATCGATACCAGAATTTCAACAAGGATATCGAAAGAGCCAAAATCCTACGATGGACTCACCCACCAGGCTGTCTTCACTATCCCCAAGCATATTCGCCAGCAGTTAGCTGCCAGCAGAAGAATCATCACCGATAAAGAACCAATATCTGCCTACTGAGACACCCGCACAAGTTGTTTCCCTGCCTCATCTACCATCCTTACTGCTCATTTTCCTAGCATCACCCGCAAAGGCACCTGTTCACCCTAATATCACTTTCAGGCCATCTCTCTCGGCCATCCCAAGCCCCCTCTCTTCTGTCGTTCTGAGCTCCGACCTGTCGGGGCGAGGGAGCTCACCGCCTGTCAAGGTAGACTCCGCGTAGCAGTCTGGCAGCATCTCGGATACTGCTTCGGCATCATCCGACCGTCTCAGAGTACCCCGCGGCTTTGGTACACCATCTCCGCAATCACGGCATATTGAACAGGAAAGCTCAGCAGACTCGCGAATTGAGAGGGGCTGGTTTGAAACCCAGCCCCTGTTGACGAAGTCTATCCTGCTAGAAGAGTGAGGCTATGATCATTTCTGCAGTATGGTAAAGCCGCCCATCAGCATCCCACTCTGCCCGTCAGGATTAGTAACTGTAACATCGCGAGGGCCGATCGCTGCCAAGTTATGCACCCTTATTCGCACCCTCAGTTCGTCAGGACTGATAAAGGTCACCCCCTGGACAATAACCCGTTCCCCGAAATCCACGATCGCTCCATTCTGGAGGTTTGCCCCGAAGATCGTCACCGTCAGCCGATCTCTTCGTCTGGCACTGTTCGGATGCACACTGTAGACCACGGGCGCGGGTTCAGCCACCACTTCCTCGAAGCTGGCGGTGATGAAGTAGTTGCCATTCATGATGATCGTGGTCGAGGCGGCATTGACATCGGCGACGGTGCCGGTGTCACCTGTCCAGTTCACAAACCGATAGCCAGCAGCTGGCGTGGCTACCAGATCAACCACCGTTCCCTCGTCATAAGTAAAAGCCCCTTCGCCGGGAGTGGTCACCGAACCACCTGTGGTGCTGGAGATGGTGAGGCCATACTGCTCAGGCGGCGGGGGCGGTTCAATCTCTGCAACTTCTCTTACCGCCAGGTCAGCCCGGACCAATCCATATCCCTGATGACTTGAGGGAAGTCCCAAATCCTCGGCTGTTCGTTGCAGGATTGCCCTCATCTCGACATTGCTTAAATCAGGAGCAGCTGCCCAGACTAGGGCAGCGACACCGGCCACATGGGGCGAGGCCATCGAAGTACCGCCGTAAGTCCCATATTTGTCGCCCGGCAAGGTGCTCAGAATACTCACCCCCGGAGCCATCAACTCCACCGCCGGACCGGTGCTCGAAAAAGATGCCCTCCGGTTGTTAACATCGGAGGCAGCCACGGCAACAACCGAGCTGTATTTGGCCGGATAGATGACATTGTCCCCCCTGCCTCTTACATTGCCGCTGTTGCCGGCGGCAGCTACCAGGAGATGTCCTGCTGAGTATGCAGCATCGCAGGCGTCCTGGAGTGTCTGCGAATGTGTTCTGCTGCCCAGGCTCATATTCAGCACGGGAATGCCGTTATTCACTGCCCATTCGATGCCGGCTGCCACCGAAGACGCGCTGCCACTGCCGCTGTCGTTCAGCACCTTGACGGCGTAGAGCATAACATCAGGAGCAACGCCAACCACGCCCATAGCATTATCCAGAGCAGCTATCGTGCCCGCTACGTGAGTGCCGTGACCGCTCCCATCAGCTCCCCAATGAGTGCCGTCAATAGTGTTGGTGCCGCCAACCACGTTAAGGTCTTGATGGTTCTGGTCGATTCCGGTATCAAGCACAGCGACGTTGATACCGAGCCCTTTCGACTCCACCCAGGTGGCGAATGGATACGTCTCATCGCCAAACACCCGGTCGATTCCCCAGGGCACTACCTGCTCCAGGGCGTAAACAGGACCATCTAGCTCTACATATACAACTCTCGGGTTCAGAGCCAAAGCGCCGGCAGCTTGAGGAGTCATTCGCGCAGCAACAACATTAACTAGAGTGAATTGCCTGTAAATCTCACCGCCGCCGCCGCGCACCAGGGCCTGCTCCGAACCACCGGGCGCCTCGTGAAAACCAATAAGGACATCTATTCTTTCCGGCGGTGCCGCGGCCAAGCCTGCGGAGCCGAGCAAACCGGCCATCAGCACCAATATGAGCCCGGCAATCAACAATGTCTTAACCTTCATAGTTCACCTCCTGCCTTGCGTAGTTTAATTTTTCCAGAATCCCTATCATGTGCTATATCCTGTTACCTTGGTCATATTACCTTGGTCATAGTATTAGTCGCCGAAAAAAGAAAAAACCCTCGCTTTTTCAGTACTTCTGCTATATCCTGTTTCAGCTCTTGCCTTGTGGTAGCTTAGTTCCGCATTCTCCACATATATTGTATCATTACGATCCGGAAGCGCTGTCAAGTGCTTGTGCCGCCTGACCGGATATCAGCTTATCAGCCTGTCAGTCTGCCACCGGCAGGCCTAAACCTTGCCTGGAAAAACCTGAGTCGTTCGGTCTCGTAAACCATCTTCAGGCCGGAGATTCTCTTCCGCATTCTGTAAAGCCTTATGATGGCTTGTGCCACGAAATCCATATCGGTATGAGTATAGCCGCGGCGGGGGATGGCCAGTCTCACCAACTCCAGTCTTGGCTTCCTTTCCTCGCCGGTCGCTGGATCTCTGCCAGAGGAGACCATTCCTCTCTCCATCCCCCTGATGCCTGACTCCAGATATAGGGCGGCGCTGAGGGCCTGAGACGGATATCGCTCTTGCGGAATGTGGGGAAGAAATCTTCTAGCATCCAAGAATACGGCGTGGCCGCCAATCGGCACAACAACGGGAACCCTGGCCTGGAGAAGCAGGTGTCCCAAGTATTCAACCTGATTGACTCTGGCGGCAACATGTCGATCCTGTACCATTTCATAGATTCCGCGGGCCATCGCCTCCATATCTCGGCCGGCCAGGCCTCCGTACGTGTGAAGACCCTCGAAAACTACTACCATCGCCCTAGCTTCGACAAACAGCTTCTTGTCATTACAGGCCAGAAATCCTCCTATATTCACCAGGGCGTCCTTCTTGCCGGACACAGTTACGCCATCAGTGTAGGAGCAGATCTCTCTGGCAATCTGTCTTACTGACTTCTTCTCATGACCGGTTTCTCTCCGCTGAATGAAGTAGGCATTCTCTACCAATCTGGTGCCGTCAAGCATAATCGGGATTTCATGTTTGCTACAGAGAGCTCTAAGGGCTGTCAGGTTCTCCATGGAAAAAGGCTGGCCGCCAGCCATGTTAACATTAGCCTCCAACGACATATAGGGGATCTTCTCGGGACCCACTTCCTGTATCAGCGCTTCCAGTTTCTCCAGGTCAACGTTGCCCTTAAAAGGATGCCAGGATTGCGGGTCGTGGGCTTCGTCAATGCTGACATCAACCCAGGTAGCTCCCGCCAGCTCCTGGTGCACCCTGCGGGTGGTGAAATACATATTGTTGGGCACAGAATCACCGGGCTTGATCAGGATCTGTGACATTATGTGTTCGGCTGCCCTGCCCTGGTGGGTTGGGACAAGATATTTGTAGCCGTAAATCTCGCGCACCGCTTTCTCCAGATTATAGAAGTTCTTGCTACCGGCATAAGCCTCATCGCCCAACATCATGCCTGCCCACTGGTTGTCGGACATAGCATTGGTTCCGCTATCGGTAAGAAGATCAATGTAAACCTGGTCTTCTTTGAGCAGAAAGGTATTGTAGCCAGCTTTCTTAATCGCCTCTTCTCTCTTCTGCCTATTATCGGCAATGTCCATCTGCTCTTTGGATAGGAGTTCAACGACCTTGATTCTGTACGGTGGCGGGATGATTTGAAATCTCTCTTGCTTCACACTCTCATTCATGTCCCCAATTTAACACACTGGATGGCTGGCAACAACTCCCTGCCCTGAATCATCCGAAAGCTGAGCACCAGAAAGCAATCCGAAGCAGTCTACCTGAGCTTGAATCCGGGTCAACCGAAGCGCAGTATCGGTACCAAGTCCCAGAAGCTTACCGAATACATGAAGTGAAAGCGAGATGTCAGGAAGTCGACCCGATGAGCAAGGCACTACCACATACGGTTACTTCTCTACCTTACAACAAGTTGACGGTGAGTTAGCGGCTTCAGTGCCCTGCAACACGCGCATCCCACCTCACATGAGCGGGCTATACTCCAGATCCAATGACTCAGCCACCGCCTTATTCGTCAGTTTCCTCAGGAAGGTGTTCACTCCCTTTCTTCATGTTAGCCCCTCACCTCTGAGAAGTCGAACTCTACTTGATCAGGCTTGACAGTGGTGTGTATTCCAGCTCGAGGCTCTTGGCAACACCTTCGTTGGTGACATGCCCATCGTAAACATTCACACCCTTGGCGAGACACTCATCGGACATGACCGCGTTACGTAGGCCCTGGTTGGCCAGCTTCAGAGCATAAGGCAGGGTAGCATTGGACAAGGCAA
>SOJB01000122.1 GCA_004376695.1 Dehalococcoidia bacterium
CCACCGGCAAGTATCATCCCCACCTTGTTCAACTCGACAGGCACTCCACACACAGATCTGCTCACCTCGCCCATCATAAGCAATCCATCCAGACCGGCTTCTTTCAACCCGGCAGCGACCTTCTCTCCTAGTGGTTGGCATATAGCAGGTATTTCCCGGAAATTGGCCAGAATCCTTCCTTCCCCTCTTCTGACTGCTTGACCAACGCTGGTCATCTTACTGGCAATGTATAGCTCCGCAGGGTCCAAAGATGAGCCCGAGTATTGGATAAGCTCGACAAATCGCAAAGGTTTGCCCTTCCTGATCTGAAGGATGCCACTGAACTTATAGTCCATAGGGACGCCGGCTTTGAGTAAAGCGCCATGCATGACAACGCTGCAAACAGTGGCCAAACCTATCTTGCCCTGAGGTGTGGTTATTCCGCCCAGGTTCTCTCCCGGGCGAGCTATAGCCACAAGCTCACTGACGCAGATCCCGGCCCGAAAGACCCTCTTCATGGCTGCAACTGCCTTCTCGAATTGCTTCTCAGGGAAGAATGAGATATTGACCGGAACTGTACCCTGGCGCCTTTCTATGTCGAATTCCGTTCGACAGGCCAGAAGCTCGATCTTAGAAGCCACGAAGCCAACCTTGTCGCCAACCAAAGCACTTCTCAGTTCCTCGAGGCCCAGTTGTGTGATCGACCTCCCGTCCCTTCCCATGCTCTCGGTAAACCCGCGCTCATCCATTAATTTGAGGTGGTAACGGACGGCCCGTTCGGTTAACTCGACGCCATGATCCTTGAGATGTCGCGAGATAACTCTAGCACCCAGGGGTCCATCGGATTGGCTCAGAATTCTGAGAATACCAATTACCTTTCTCTCTACCTCCTGAGCCTGTTGTGTCAGCACTCTTTCGTACTCCTGCTCATCGGACTACGGTAACCTTTTACCGCATAATTCTGCCACACATATGGCGGCACTGTCAATGCGTAGACATAACCCAGATTACGGAAAACGCTCATGGATGTCTGGTATACTATAAGCCAATATAACAATAGGGAGGCGAATTGCGCCCAATGAGGGTTGGAATAGCTCAGGTAAATCCCACCGTAGGCGATATCAGAGGCAATACCGGGAAAATAGTGCAGTCCATCGACCAGGCGAAGTCGCTCGGAGTTGACCTGCTGGTCCTTCCCGAACTGGCCATCACTGGCTACCCTCCCGAAGATCTGCTGCTCAAGCAGCAATTCATCAGGCGAAACAGGGAAAGTCTTGACAAGATAATAGAGCACAGCTCAGACATAGCGGTAGTGGTAGGCTTTGTTGACAGTAATAGCGATGTATACAACGCTGCCGCGGTGATCTATGATGGACAATTGGTGGGTGTTTACCACAAATTCTACTTGCCGAACTACGGCGTGTTTGACGAGAACAGGTATTTTCAGGCCGGGAGGGAGTGTCCCGTTTTCGTTCTTTACGGTGTGGGCATAGGCATAACTATCTGTGAAGATATGTGG
Organism: Dehalococcoidia bacterium; assembly: GCA_004376695.1. GTDB lineage: Bacteria > Chloroflexota > Dehalococcoidia > GIF9 > AB-539-J10 > RBG-13-51-36. The sequence continues at coordinate 1,499 of SOJB01000122.1, forward strand.
TATGAAGCCGGGCCAGCAATTGTGCAGGCCTATGCTGGAGCCGCGGTGCTGGTCAACATAAGCGCATCCCCGTATCATGCCGGAAGAGGGCTTTTCAGAGAGAGGATGTTTGCTACCAGAGCATCGGACAGTGCAGCCATTGTGATCCATAGCAATTTGGTTGGCGGGCAAGATGAGCTTGTATTTGACGGCAATAGTCTGATTATCGATGAGAGGGGAGAGCTCATTGCTCGAGGCAAGCAGTTTGAAGAGGATTTCATAGTAGCTGACTTGGATGTGGAGGCGGTGCTTCGCTCTCACCTGCACAATCCGCGACGAAGGAAAGATGCGCCATGGATCAAGAAGAGGCTGGAAGATGCCACCAGAATAGAGGTATCAAGTGAGTTTGCGTCAACTGCCAAGCCTCCTTTGCCACCAAGACGAGTCGAGAGACTAGATGAACTGACTGAGATCTATCAGGCTCTCGTACTCGGTACCAGAGACTATGTACGAAAAAACGGCTTTGAGAAAGTAGTTATCGGTCTATCCGGCGGAATCGATTCGAGTCTGGTGGCTGTCATGGCAGTAGATGCCCTTGGTGCTGATAATGTCATAGGTATTTCGAGTCCCTCTCGCTACTCGTCGCCGGGCAGCAAGGCAGATGCCGAGGCTTTGGCGAGAAATCTAGGAATAGTGTTCAACGTAATACCTATAGAGAAAGCGTTTAGTTCCTATCTGGAAACACTGGCCGAGCCCTTCAAAGATACTCAACCGGACATCACCGAGGAGAACATCCAGGCAAGAATCAGGGGCAACATTCTGTTCGCCTTGTCCAACAAGTTTGGCTGGCTGGTGCTCGCCTGTAGCAATAAAAGCGAGACTGCCACGGGCTATACCACGCTTTACGGGGATATGGCTGGAGGCTTCATTCCCCTCAAAGATGTCCCTAAGACACTGGTTCTGGAATTGGCCAGATACCGGAACCGGCAGGCAGGGAGAGAGGTGATACCGCCTGCCATTCTAACCAAGGCGCCTTCGGCGGAACTAAGACCCAACCAGAAGGATACCGATACTCTCCCCCCATATGAAGTATTGGACCCGATTCTGAAAGCCTATGTGGAAGATGATGCGACAGTTGACCAGATCATAGCCATGGGTTTTGACCGTGATCTAGTTACAAGAATAGCTCGTATGGTAGATCAGAGCGAGTATAAGCGCCGCCAGGCTGCTCCCGGCATAAGGATAAGTCCCAGGGATTTCGGCCGCGATAGGAGGTTGCCCATCACGAACCGATTCAGGGAGGAAACATGGACATCCTCATGATACGTTGCCAACATGCTCTGCATTGACTAAAGGCGCTGTCGCAACTATAATCTCCCGGGGAAGGAAACGGATTGAGAAAAGTAGGCGGCACTCTGCTAGCAGTCGGCCTCGGGATCTTGATGGGTTGGGGCTTTTATTGGTTCTTCCGTTCAGCCTTCTTGGAGCTGCCCCTGGCGGTTAAGATTGCCATTGCTGCTGTAGCCGTGGGCCTTATCATACTCCTGGCATCGCTAGGCCGCGAGAGGTATCGAGCATCAAGGGAAGAGAAGGAGAGATTCAAGGAGGTTGAGAAATGATTGTGGTTACCACAGAGCAGATAGCGGGCAAAAGGATAACAGAGACCCTAGGTCTGGTCAAAGGCAGCACCATCAGGGCCAGGCATGTGGGGCGTGATATTGTGGCTGGTTTGCGCGGCATCGTGGGTGGCGAAATCACGGAGTACACTGTGATGCTGGCACAGGCCCGGGAGGACGCGCTACAGAGGATGATTGAGCAGGCTGAGAAGATGGGTGCTAATGCTATAGTAGGCGCCAGGTTTGTAACCTCGATGGTGATGTCTGGTGCTGCTGAGATGGTGGCCTACGGAACAGCAGTGAAAACAGCGTGAGTGTAGACCGGCTATGCTGAACGCTCTCAACTCCTCTCATTTCACGATTCTGCCGTTCTTGATCACTCTCTCAACCAGGTTCATCCCGAACCAGTATGGCAACTGGCGGTGATTGGGGATGTTCAGGATGATGATATCCGCTTGTTTGCCGACATCCAGGCTGCCGATTCTGTCGCCTCTGTCCAGAGCGTAAGCCGCATTGATGGTCGCGGCATTAAGAGCCTCTGCGGCAGTCAATCTCATGTATCTGCAGGCCAGAGCAATGATCATCTGCATGGAGAGCGTCGGACAGCTCCCAGGGTTGAAATCGGTAGCCAAGGCAATCGGTATGCCGGCATCGATTATCCTTCTCGCCGGCGCGTAATGCCCTGTCATTAGATGAAAGGGAACCCCCGGCAAGAGAACGCCGATGATCTTCTTCTCCGCCATCAGCCTCATTCCTTCTTCAGAGATGTAATCCAGATGATCTATTGACGTTGCTCCCAGGTCCGCCCCCAGTTCCACTCCGCCGATGTCACTGAACTCCCCGGCATGAAGCTTTATCCTGCAGCCGCACGCTTTGGCTCCCTTCAGAACTGTTTCCGCTTCTTTGGCTGAGAATGCTCCCTCTTCCACGAAGACGTCGCAGTATTCCGCCAGGGACTGCCTTCTGAATTCCTCAACCATTCTCAGAACCTCACGGACGTAGGCCTCTCTGTTATCTTTGAACTCCTGAGGAACTGCATGGGCGCCAAGAAACGTTGGCACCGACTCCATCCTTCGGTTCGTATGCAAACATCTAACCGCCGCCAACATCTTCAATTCGTTCTGAAAATCGAGGCCGTATCCGCTTTTTATCTCCAGGGTCGTCGTGCCGTAATCGGACGCCATCCTTATTCTTGCCAGAGCGGCGGCCAGCAATTGCGGAGGCGTCGCCTCTCTGGTCCTGTTAACGGTGCTCAATATGCCGCCGCCCTGTTTCAGAATCTCAAGGTAATTGGCCCCTTGAGTCTTCAAGGCAAACTCATCTTCCCGCGAACCCGAGAAAACCAGATGAGTGTGGCAGTCAACGAATCCGGGAAGAACGGCCTTTTCCGTAGCGTCAATAATCTTCTTGGCATCTTCGTTGAGATGACCGATGGCGACAATCCTGCCGTCCTTGATAGCCAGATCTCCGCCCTTGACTACATCCAGAGCGTCCAGATCTCGTCCCGTCTTGGGACCTGCGCTCTTACAGGTGACCAGTTCTGAGGCGTTCTTGATGAGAATATCTAACACGGGATTTTCACTCCCTTTTCTCCGGCTGTCCTGATGGCGATTTCATAACCCGCGTCGGCGTGCCTGGCGACACCAATGCCCGGATCAACCGTCAGAACCCTTTCCAATCTTCTCTCTCTTTCCTTTGTTCCATCAGCCACGCAAACCTGGCCGGCATGCAAAGCGTAGCCTATTCCGACTCCGCCTCCATGATGAAAAGAAACCCAGGAAGCGCCGTTGGCGGCATTCAATGCAAAATTCAGAAGCGGCCAATCGGCAATGGCGTCCGAACCGTCCTGCATTCCCTCAGTCTCGCGGTTGGGAGAAGCCACCGAACCTGTGTCCAGTTGGTCTCTGCCGATAACAATCGGGGCTCTTAATGCCCCTCGACCAACAAGGTCATTTATCACTTTGCCAAACCTGGCTCTATCACGGTAACCCAGCCAGCAAATCCTGGCCGGCAATCCGACGAAAGGAACTCGTTCCTGGGCTATTTCTACCCATCGACGAAGAGCGGCATCTTCCGGAAAGGCCTCGAGCAGCGCTCTGTCAAGCGTTAAGATATCTTGCGGATCTCCTGAAAGGGCAACCCATCTGAACGGACCTTTGCCTTCGCAGAAAAGAGGTCTGATATAGGCGGGCACAAAACCCGGATACAGGAATTGACCTTTCTCATCTCTTGTCCTCAAGCCGCCTGTTTCCGCTTGCTGGCGCAGGTTGTTGCCGTAATCAAAGCAAACAGCTCCCTGTTTCTGCATTTCCAGGATTGCTTCAACGTGCCTGACAATTGACTCGTAAGCCCGCTTCTTGTATTCTTCAGGGCTTCTTGGTAGCTCACCAGCAGGAACATAACTCCAAATATCATGAGCTGGCGTCTGGTCAGTGACAATATCAGGAATGACTCCCCTTCCGACCAATTCGGGATGAACCTCGGCTGCGTTGCCCACTAAGCCTACAGAAAGCGACAGCCCTTTTCTCTTTGCCTCCTTTGTCCATTTCAGAGCTTCGTCAAGTTCTCCGGTCATCTTGTCGCAATATCCTTCGCGTACCTTCTTCTCAATCCTCTCCGGCCTGACCTCGACGTCCAGGATAACTGCCTCGTTCATGGTAGCGGCCAGGGGCTGGGCACCCGACATGCCACCCATCCCGGCCGTGAGGATGAATTTTCCCTTAAGAGTATCTTTGCCGAATTCTTTCTTAGCTAAAGCAGCGAGAGTTTCGTAGGTTCCCTGCAAAATCCCCTGGGTGCCAATGTAGATCCATGAACCGGCCGTCATCTGGCCATACATGGTCAGACCCATTTCGTCGTATCTGTCGAAGTTCTCCTGGGTTGCCCAATGGGGTACGATATTGGAATTGGCGATGATAACCCTGGGAGCTTCCCGGTGCGTAGGTGCAACATAGACGGCCTTGCCGGATTGAACGCAGAGGGTCTCCTCATCCCCCAGGTTCTTCAGGGCCTCGACAATCTTGCGGTATTCCTGCCAGTTTCGAGCAGCCTTTCCCCGGCCGCCGTAGACAATCAGGTTTTTCCAGTCAATGGCAACCTCCGGATGCAGATTATTCCTCAGCATGCGCAGAGCACCTTCCGCATCCCAATTTCTGCACTCCAGTTCACTGCCTTTCTTGTTAAGAATCGGCCTCATCTCATACCTCCGTTAATATCGTCTTCAACGTGCGTACTACGTTCTGAAACTGCGCAAAGACACAAGCCCCATCAATGAAGACGAGCCTGCACCTGGCTCAATATCGCCCTGGATCTGGAGCCTGCTGACCGAAGCTTCTGGGCAGCCTTAAGTATCTCTTTCTCGTACTCCTCGTCTTCTATTGAAATGAGATTGACCCTGACGTTCAGCAGAGCGCCTTCAACGGCGGCTTCCGCCACCTTGGCTGCCACACCTATGTCGGTGATGAGCCTGGGATTGCAGTCCTGGAGTAAAACCCGCGCTAGCTTCAGCACTTCGTAAGCGTATCTTGCCGTCTGTAAGGGAATCTCGGTGGCCTCTCTCAGATCTCCTCCGACAAAGGCCTCGGCATCCTTATCAACCAGGCTGATCAGAACCCTGCCGAGTCTTCGGGATTTCTCAGCGGTTCCGCTATCTCCGGAAAACTCCGCTGCCATTGAGACGAGACCCGCGGCCAGGGCCCCCGAAAGGGCGGAAACAGAACCGCCGCCCGGAACGGGTTTTCGGCAAGCCAATTCCTCCAGGAACTTATTCAGGGTCATTTCCTGCAGCTTCACTGGTCCTCCTCAATCAGATACTCAATGATCTTCTTGCTGGCATCGAATTCTTTCAGGGAATTGAGCCCCAAGCTGTTTATGGCACAGTCAATCAACGCTTTCTCCGACTGTTCTTCCGGAGAATAGAAGCTGCCTGCCGCCAAAATGGCCTCCTTGGGCACCAATCCTACTATCTCTGATCCGATTACTTCTCCGAGGCCGGGAGACAATCTCTTTACCATCTCAAAAACCTCGTGCGGTGGCGTTACCTTGTAGTTCGTCAGATTTGTGGAGACCTGGTAGATCCCGCAATCCTCAAGAGAAACACCCAGTGCTTTGACCTCTCTGAAAACCCCGGGGAGGCGCACCTTCTTGCCATCCTGGGAAATGGAAGTCCAGCCCGACTCTCTGATGCGGCCGGCAATGATGTCGACTGCTTTCTTGCTCTCCGCTCTCAGATTGATGTTGAAGGCAATCAGGGGTCCTCTGGCGCCGATCATTACTGCTCCCGCCCTTCGGTTGAGAACCACGGGGCCGAAATCGGGCTTCCAGACAGGGTCTCTCAGTTTCTCTGCCAGGCCTTCATACTCGCCGGCTCTGATCCGGGCTAGATCCTCTCTATCCGAAGACCTCGCTGCTTCGCCATAAAGATACACGGGCACGGCCAGTTTTTCGGCCACTTCCCTGCCTAGCTCCCCGGCCAGAACTACGCAATCCGCAATGGTGGCGTCCTGAATCGGCACGAAGGGGCAGACGTCGCAAGCACCAAGACGCGGATGCTCTCCTCGATGCATGGACATGTCTATGAGCTCGACCGCTTTAGCGATGGCCGAAAACGCCGCTTCCTTAACTCCCTCCGGCATGCCGACGAAAGTTATGACCGAACGGTTGTAAGATGGGCTGATATCGATGTCCAGAACCTTAACTCCTTCCGCCCTCTGTATTTCCCCGGCGATAAGACGTACCTTTGTTTCGTCGCGACCCTCGCTAAAATTCGGGACGCACTCAACAATTCGTTTCGTCATCCAGGAATCCTCCCTCATGAATGAGTCGGCGGGTCTTCTCGATGTCCTCTGAAAGCACTCTGTCTTCCTCTGGCTGAGAGGCTTGAGAAGCGCAGAGAGCTTCAATGGCTATGACGTATTCCGTATTCTTCAGTATCTCCCAAGCCTTCCTCACGGCCCAGGCTCCCATACTGACGAAATCCTCCTGACCCGCAGAGACCGGTATCGAGTCAACCGAAGCCGGATGAGCCAGAGTCTTGTTCTCCGAAACCAGTGCGGCTGCGGCATATTGAGCGATCATCAACCCTGTATTCAGGCCGCCTATTTTTGCTAGAAAGGGCGGCAGGCCGGAAAGCTTGTCATTGAGCAAGCGCTCGATTCTTCTTTCGGAGATGCCGGCCAGGCCGCAAAGGGCGAGCGACAGGCTGTCGGCAGTTTGAGCCAGGATCTGGCCGTGGAAATTGCCGCTGCCCTGGACGATTCTTGGCTTCTTCGCTTCGAACAGAATCAAAGGGTTGCCGCCAAAGGAGTTAATCTCGATGTTGGCAACGTCTCTTGCCTTGTAGAGAGTTTCTCTGAAAGCGCCGTGCACCTGGGGAATGCATCTTAAGGAATAGGCGTCCTGCACCAGGCTTGACCTTCTCTCCGCATTCTTCCTCTTCAGAATATTCCTCAGGTTGAGAGCGGTGGCAATCTGCCCCGGGTGAGGCCTCAAACTGTGAAGCTGGTCCTCAAAGGACTGAGAGTCGTAGCCCAGGATTGCCGTAGTCAAGGCAGCTACTGTATCGGCGGTTTCAACCAGAATATCGGCTTGAAAAACCAGAAATGCAAGATAACTCGTCATCAGACCGGTGCCGTTCAACAGAGCAATGGCTTCGCCAACCTCCAATCCAGCCGCCTTCAATCCCTGGTCTTGGAAGACGGATTCTGAGGGCAGAAGCATACTATTATCTCCACAGAAGACATCTCCCCTTCCGATCAAAGCCAGAGCGATATGCGCCTGGGGAATGAGATCCCCGCTTGCTCCCAAAGAACCTTTCCCGGGAACTCGGGGGATGATATCGCGGTTGAACATCTCAATCAGAAGCTCCAGGGTGGACAGCCTGATTAGAGAGCATCCCTTCTTGAGATTCAAGATCATATGAAGCATCATTCCTTTTGCTATCTCGTTTTCCAGAGCCGGGCCAATGCCGCAGGCATGGCTCATGATGAGGTTCTCCTGAAACTCCTTCATCCTGTTTGCGGGAACACGCTTGTTCAAGAGAGCACCCACGCCCGTGTTGACTCCGTAGTAAGGCCTCTCGGCATCCATTCTCAGGACTTCTTCGAAAGCCTTTCTGCACTCCCTGATTCTGTCCTTCTCTTCTTTGGTCAAGGCAATCTTCTCTTCGCCGCGGCAGAGAGCCACAAACTCAGAGTAGTTCATCTCGTCCGTCATCGCTCATCTCCTTTCCAAAGTGCTCTCTTCCGTATATAATACCTTATATAATACCCTTTTCTTCTAAATGACAAGTCTTCCTCACGAAGATTATGGCACTTCCTGCAGGTCGGTATACAGATGCTGTGAGCGGGACTATTGAGACCCAGAGGATGGTAGATGCAGCATAGGATTTCCATAGACCATCTTCTGTGTAGAGGCTGCAATCTGTGTTTGGAAGTGTGCCCGAAGGAAGTCTTTCAGGATTCGGCGGTAATCGGTTCAGCAGGCTTCAAACTGAAACAGGTTGTTTCTCCGGAGAAATGCACCGGATGCGGTCTCTGCGAACTCTGTTGTCCGGGAGCGATCAGTCTTGATTCTCTGCCTGACGACGTTTTGGCAACGACTTCGGCGGGAAGAGAGAGTAGGAGAACCCGAAGTCAATCTCGGGGTGGCTGGAAAGAAGTGAAGAGTCTTCTGCAGCCGGGGAGATACTTCATGACAGGTAATGACGCAATCGTCGAAGCTGCCTTAGCCGCTGGCTGCCGGTTCTTCTCCGGCTACCCCATCACTCCGGCCAATGAGATTCTGGAGCGAATGGCAAGGAGACTGAAGGAGGTAGGCGGAAAGTTCATCCAGGCAGAAGATGAAATCGCCTCCATCTTCATGGTTTTGGGCGCTTCCTGGGCCGGATTGAAAGCGCTGACTGCCACTGCCGGGCCGGGCTTTGCTCTAATGCAAGAAGGTTTGAGTCTAGCCGATATGGCTGAAGTACCTTGCGTTGTTGTCAATGTCCAGAGGGCCGGTCCTTCAACCGGCCAGGCGACCAGGCCGGCGGCAATGGACATGAGAGAGGCGAGATACGGCTCTCACGGCGGCGTTGAGCGAGTAGTGCTCTATCCCGAGTCCGTTCAGGAAGTCCTTGACTTAACAATTGAGGCCTTCAATCTGGCCGAGAGATTCAGAACGCCCGTCATTCTTCTTTCCGATGGTTATCTGAGTCATCTCTCCGAAAAGGTTGAGCTAAGCGAGCACATAAGAGTCTATGACAGAATCTATGTTCCTGGAAAACCGGCGTTCGGTCCGACTCCGGATTTCTCGACTCCTTCGATGCCCAGGTTCGGCGATGGCGAGAATGTTGGAGTGACCGGTTCGACTCACGATAGGTTTGGCAAGAGGGCGACCGCGGACCCGTCAGTTCAAGAGAGTCTAGTTTTCCATCTTGACCGCAAGATTCTAGAACATCGAGAGGAGCTTACGGATTGTGAGGAGCTATTTTTGGAGGATGCAGAAACAGCGGTAGTCGCTTTTGGAACCGTTGGCCGGTCGGCCAAATGGGCGGTCAAAGAGGCGCGAAGATTAGGAAAGCCGGTCGGACTCTTGCGACCGAGGATTGTCTATCCATTCCCGTCCGGGAGAGTTAGAGAGCTCGCTGGAGCTGTCACGAAGTTCGTCGTTCCCGAGATGAACCAGGGCCAGATGTTTCATGTCGTCAGCGAGAAGGTGTCCAGAGAGATCGTGTCGCTGCCTCAACCCAACGGTCAGATCATCGATCCACGGAGAATTCTGAGGTATTTGATGGAAGGGGTGTGGTAAAATGAACATCCAGGAACTGAGAAAGCTCTATTTAAGAGAAGAAAAGACGACCTTTTGTCCTGGCTGTGGCTATGAGATTTTCATCAATTGTTTCTTAAGAGCGGTAGAGAAGTTGGGCAAGAAACTGGACGATTACACTTTCACCGCGGGCATCGGCTGTTCCGCCTGGGTACCCAACAACTATTTCAGGGCCGACAATTTTCATACCGCGCATGGCAGGGCAATCCCGGCAGCCATCGGTTTGAAATTGGCCAACCCCGACTTAGAGGTGGTCACGATAGGCGGCGACGGCGATATCGCTTCAATCGGCGGCAATCACTTGATTCACGCTATTAGAAGAAACGTCTCAATTGCCGTTTTTTGTCTCAACAACTTCATCTACGGAATGACGGGCGGTCAGGTCGGCCCGACCACGCCCCTGAAGTCAAGGACTTCAACCACGAGCGAAGGGAATCTTGAAGAACCGTTTGATTTGGTGAGACTGGTTCTGAGTGTCGGCGGGAAGCACGCCAGTCGATACCCGACGTCCTATCCCCACCTTCTGGTAAAGGGTGTAGAGAACATGCTTCTTTCCCCTGGTTTTTGCTTCATGGAAGTGGTCAGTCAGTGTCCCCGTCAATACGGTGTGAGAAATGAGGCCCCGACTGCTTCAAGCATGCTTGCCTGGCAGAAGAGGCATTATGTTTCAAAGGAGAAAGCCGGAACCCTCAATTCCGATGAACTGGAAGGCAGAACTGTTTTCGGTAGCTTCCGAAGTCTGAAGGAATATCTGGGGTTTCTGCCCGACGAAGAGTAGAAATGCAGAAGGAAATCATCTTTTCCGGCAAGGGCGGTCAAGGTCTGGGAGTTATGGGCCGGATTTTGGCCCTGGCTGCCGTTCTCGACGGAAAGGAAGTCGCCAGTTCAGCATCATACGGCGGAGAAGTCACCGGCGGGTTTTCGCAATCGGAAGTAATAATCTCTGATGAGAAGATTGACTTTCCGGCTGTCTTGAACCCTGATGTCCTGATCCTTTTGAGCCAGGAGAGTTATGACAAATTCGCTCCGGGGACTGACCGGAAGGCACTGCTTTTCTGCGACCCGAGTTTCGTGAATTCAGGACACACCTCTGAGGACCTTAGGATACTCTGGGTGCCTGCTGCAGAAAAGGCGGTAGGGGGTTTTGGCAGAAATCAGTTTGCCAATATGGTAATGCTCGGCGCGGTCGTTGCCATTACTCAGATAGTCCGGCCGGAATCGGTTATCCAGGTGATTGTCGAGGAGTTTGAGGGAAAAAACCCAGAGTTGAACGAACAAGCCTTTGGCATCGGCCTTCAAATTGAGCGTCAACCTTGTGATTATCATCTATGCGACTCAGCGAACTGCCTTGAAGCACGTTTACGATCCGGTGAAGCACCTTTGAGTTGAATGAGAACTAGAGAGAGGAGGAACATGACTGAGAGAGAGTGGAGCATCACGACATCTCAAGAAGCCATTGAGACGCATGAAAGATACATAGTCCAGACCTACAGGCCGCACGAATTCGTCTATGCGAGGGGAAGAGGAGTTTGGGTCTGGAATCCCGAAGGCGAGCGAAAAATGGAGATGCTGAGCTGTTACTCGGCTTTGGGTGGCGGCCACTGCCACAAGGACATTCTGCAGGCTTTTGTAAGACAGGCAAGGAGATACTGGCCGGGCTCTAATGCCTTCTACAATGACGTGGCCCCTCTGTTTGCTAAGGAACTGGTGGAATTCTGTGAGATGGCAAAGGTTTTGCCGATCAATACCGGGGCGGAAGCAGTCGAGAGGGCGATCAAAATCGCCAGGAAGTGGGGCTATACCTGCAAGGAAAATGCCGGTGATTCTTTGGGATTCGAGAGGGTCGTGGACGTAGTGGAGACTGCCAAGACCTGGGGCAAGAAAACCAAAGGCATTCCACTCGATACGGCCCAGATTATCCTCTGCGACAACAACTTCCACGGCCGCACGATTACTGTGATTTCAGCTTCCAGCCACGACAAATACAAGAGGTATTTCGGTCCCCTTACTCCCGGCTTCACTCTTATTCCCTATGGCGACCTTGCTGCTTTAGAAAAAGCGATTACCCCTTACACCGTTGCCTTCCTGGCCGAACCAATTCAGGGCGAAGGGGGAGTGGTAGTTCCGCCTGAAGGTTATCTGAAGGGCGCCAAACGAATTTGCGAAAAGCGTAATGTCCTGCTTGTCTGGGATGAGATTCAGACGGGATTGGGCCGTTGCGGAAAGCGCTTTGCCTACCAATACGAAGATGCCAAACCCGACATTCTGATCTTAGGCAAGTTCTTGGGCGGAGGACCTGGTCAGGTTTCAGCAGCTGTCTGCAACGAGAAGGTGGCAAGTGTTCTGGAGTATCCCGAAGACGGAAGCACTTTCCAGTGCCACCCCATTGACTGCGCTGCTGCCCTGGCAGCCTTAAGGTTGCTTCAGGATGAAGGATTGCCGGAGAGAGCTTTTGAACTGGGCAACTACTTCCGGGCAGAACTGGAGAAGATGAAGAGCCCTCGCATCAAGGAAATCAGAGGGAAGGGACTGCTAATAGGTATTGAGCTAAAGCACGAACTTGGCGGAGCCAAACCATTTGTTACTAAACTAATCGAAGAAGGAATACTCTGCAATCAGACTCACGAGCACACTATCCGTCT
>SOJB01000046.1 GCA_004376695.1 Dehalococcoidia bacterium
ATTATTGAAATAGGGGGCAAACAGTATAAGGTAGCGCCGAAGCAAACGATAGAGGTTGAGCGCCTCGATGTCCCTGAAGGCGATGTAGTTGAGGTGGACAGGGTATTGTTCATCGGCGGAGATGGCAACACCGTGGTAGGAAATCCTACTATTAAAGGAGCTCGGGTGATGGCCACTTCTTTGGGAGAAGCTAAGGGAGAAAAGACTATCGTGTTCAAATATAAACCGAAAGTTCGCTACCGAAGCAAAAGGGGACATCGCCAGATACACACGAAAATACTGATCGATCAAATCATCGAGGGCTAAGGAGAGCAAGCATGGCGCATAAGAAAGGCGGCGGCAGCACAAGGTGCGGGCGGGACAGTCAATCCAAGCGCTTGGGAACGAAAAGGTACGGGGGAGAGCAGGTGCGCGCGGGCACTATCCTGGTTCGCCAGCGCGGGACTCGCATACTGCCGGGGAACAATGTCGGCCTGGGCAGAGATTACACCCTCTTTGCCCTAATAGATGGCCATGTTAAATATGAGCCGGCAACCAGATACAAGAAGAAGGTGAGCATTTACGAATGAAGGCTAAGATTCATCCCAAGTATAATGAAAGCGTTAAGGTGACCTGCCTGTGCGGTAACACCTTCGTCACGGGTTCCGTCAGGCCGGAGATCAAGGTAGAAGTATGCAGTAAGTGCCACCCCTTTTACACAGGCGAGCAAAGGATAGTCGACTCCAGGGGAAGGGTGGAGCGATTTAAGCAACGATATAAGATGAAGTGACAGAGGATGCCTGACCGCAGGCAGCACTTGCCTCTGAGCTTACCCCAGGAAACCGAAGACTTACTCACCGCCGCTACTTCACGAGACAAACTTAACGTTTTCCGCCGTTTCTGTCATAATGCGACCGAGAATTCTTTGCAGCGAGACGACATCATAGCTCTTGGGCAGCAAGGAGATTGAGGAACTGATGGCAAAACCTTTCCATTACGGTGGCCAGGCAGTCATTGAAGGCGTGATGATGCGGGGCAAGCAGGGCGTAGCTATATCTGTACGTCAGCCCGATGGAAAACTGAATGTACTGAAGCAACCCCTGGCCAGCATATACAAAGGTCGCTTGAAACAGATGCCCTTCACAAGAGGACCCATCGTACTGGGTGAAACCATGGTTCTGGGCACCCAGGCATTGCTCCATTCTGCTCAAATCGCCGCAATGGAGGAAGGAGAGGAAAAGATACCAGCACCGGTCTTGTGGGGAACCGTGGCCATAAGCGTTGCCTTTGCCGTAGCCCTCTTCCTCCTGGTCCCTCTCTTTGCCGTTCGCTTTCTCGTCGATCCTTACATCAGTTCCGGGTTGCTGAGCGTTGTCCTTGAGGGACTTATCCGCATTGCCCTCTTCATCGGTTACCTCAGGTTGGTAGCATTCATACCTGATATCAGGCGAGTCTTTGCTTACCACGGAGCCGAGCACAAGGTAGTGAATGCCTACGAGGCAGGTACCTCTCTGGAAGTGGAAGCAGTCAAGAGCTACTCCACTGCCCATGCCCGCTGCGGCACCTCCTTCATGGTCATCGTCCTCATCATAGCTATCCTGGTCTTCGCCTTAGTTGACGTCCTGCTCGGTCGCCCGACCCTCTGGATACGTCTCTTGTCCCGCATAGTTCTCATCCCGGTTATCGCTGCTATTGGCTATGAAATCGTGAAGTTCGGGGCAGGCCACGCCAAGAACACGATAGTACGCATCCTCCTCGCTCCAGGGCTGATGTTACAGGCTATGACGACAAGGGAACCTGACGATACGCAATTGGAGGCCGCTATATCGGCACTGAATGAAGTCATCGATATTGACAGAGCCGCCGATTTCAGCGACAAGGCAGAGCAAACCGGTGAAGAGGCTGCGGCCTCCATATGAAGGGCAGGCCTTCGGCCCTAAGGAACTGCTCAGTGCGCCAGATCCTATCCTATCTCTCTGATCGCGGCTTCCGCTCAATGCGTGTGGAAACAGCTTCAAGAAGGCGCAGACTCGGCCGGCCCTTCTCTGCAACGGACATGTGCGATCTGGAAGTCGCTGCCCAAGAGGCGTTATAGTATGATTTGAGATTCCGTCACAACCAGATTGTTACGGGAAAGGAGCGAATTCATGGACATCATCGAAGCGGTGAGAAAGCGCAGCAGTATCAGGGGTTTCAAACCCGACCCTGTGGCTAAAGGGGTCCTGGAGGAAATACTGGAGATGGCGACCCGTGCCCCCTCGGCCATGAACACTCAGCCATGGGAGTTCACAGTGCTCACAGGGAGTGTTCTGGACGAGGTGAGGCGGGCCAATGTTGAGATGCTGAACTCCGGAGCGTTACCCAATCCCGAGCACGTGGTCGTGGGCTGGCCCAGGGAGAGCATATATCGCGAGCGCCAGGTTAAACTCGCCAAGCAACTCTTCCAGGCTATGGGCATAGCGAGGGAGGACAAGGAGAAGAGGGCACAATGGATGGAGCGGGGATTTCGTTACTTCGATGCGCCGGCCGCTATCATCATCTCCACCGATCGCTCTCTAAGCGAGAGCGGGCCACTGCTCGATATCGGCGCTGTCATGCAGACTATCTGTCTTGCCGCGCTGCACTTCGGCCTTGGCACCTGCATTGAGGACCAGGGGACAATGTACCCCGACGTATTGAGAAGATATGCCGACATACCCGACTCCAAGCGGATAACGATGGCCATCGCCATCGGCTATCCTGACTGGGATTTCCCCGCCAACCAGGTGGAGAGTGAGAGAGAGCCCGTGAAGAACATCACCACCTGGCTCGGTTTTGAGTAGGCAGCCACTGCGGCAGATCTACGTCCGGCTCCGGCACGACAGGCAATATTCTCGACGAAACCAGAGAAGCTTATTCGTTTGTGAGCTTACTATCGTGGGTCGACGCCGGCGCTCGGGCTGAGCCTCAGCAGGCGGAGTTCTCGGACACTGTATCAATCCACACGCAAATACGAGGGAGACAGCGGGGGGAACGCTTGCCAGTGCGCACCGCCGGTGCAGTATAGCCAGAACTCTGGAAAAACTGCTCTGTTACTAGTACACTTAACTGCTGCAGGGCGCTCGATTCTTTCTACTGGCTGATATGGATTTAGAGGCAGAAAAGAACTTAGTCAGGCAAGCGCAAAGAGACCCCGATGCCTTTGCCGGGCTTTACGATCACTATTATCCGAGAATATTCGGCTATGTTCTGAGACGAACCGCCAGTCTTGAAGCTGCCCAGGACATCACTTCAGAGACGTTCTTCAAGGCATTGAGAAAGCTCTGGCAATTCCGCTGGCGTAACATCTCCTTCTCCTCATGGCTCTACAAAATCGCCAGCAACGAGATTAGCCAGTATTTCAGACAGCCCGAATACAGGAAATCGGTCTCGCTGGAGGAAATGCAGGAACAGGGTTTTGAACCCGTATCCCCCCACGACCCGGCAGACGAACTGGCAGAAGCACAGGAAAAGCTGGAACGGCACCGTGATTATTGCCAAATTCAGGCAAAGGTCGCCCGGCTCCCTGCCAAATACCAGGAGGTCATCGCGCTAAGGTTTTTCGAGCAGAAACAGATCAAAGAAATCGCGGAAATCCTGGGCAAGAAAGAGGGAACGGTGAAATCCTTGCTCCACCGGGCTGTGGAGAAACTAAGAGAAGCGGAATAATGCAACCTTTCTTGCCCTTCTGCATTACAGTAATAGAGGGAGATGAAGTCGATGAAACAAGAAGACCTGATCAAGAGACTGGAAAACCTGGAAACTCCTGAAATCGAGCTTCCCGGTCATAGACAGGCGTTAAGAATGGCTTTGCTGAACTCCGGGCGCTTCAGGAAGAGGACCGTCCTGGATTGGGCAAAGATGCTGGCCCCTGTCAGTGCTGCCCTCGTTTTGATAGCGGTGGTCGGATTCTTCAATGTAATTCAGCCCCAACTGCAGATAGCCCAGGCCAAGGAAATCGCCAGGAACGACCCCCAGGTTCAAGCATTGCTGCAAGAATACGGGCTGGAGATTGCAGAAGTTAAGCTGGAGAATGGTGAGGCATTTGTCTTGGTTGCTCCTCAATGCCTCTCTGCGTCCGCTCTTGACTCGGCTGCTGGTTCAAGATGGCATCTCTTCAGGAGGTTCTACCCCCCGCCAGAAGTGGGATTGAATGCTTCTGAAGACGAAGCACCTGCTCCTTCTGGAGAGGGATTGTCTCCTGGGTATCTGCTCAAGGTCGACCTCTTGGAGAAAAAGGTGATTGGGTTCCGGGAAATAGAGGAGGTCACCGCGCTTCGGGACATAGA
>SOJB01000110.1 GCA_004376695.1 Dehalococcoidia bacterium
ATGCGCAACCTGAAGAGCACCGATTTGAAGGAAGGAGACGTGTGCTACATGTCTTCCCTCCCGCAATGGGCGGATAAGCGCCAGAGAAGGCGTGATTAGCCTGTTTTGCGCAGCAGTCGATAGGCCTCTGAGCCTAGTCAACGGCCTCACACTCTTGCCAGACACGATATCCATAAGGACGCTGATGTCGGAGCTCTTGTCAGCGAACGACAAGAGGAGTAGCAGTTTCGGTAGACGGGGCAGAATGCTAGAATTACTTATATGCCAGCGAACTTACCACCGCAGTATTACGGGGCTGAGAAGAGATATCGGCTAGCCAAAGAGCCCGATGAGAAGATCGCCGCGCTACAAGCAATGCTCGCCATTATGCCCAAGCATAAAGGCACCGATAAGCTTCATGCTGCCCTGAGACGAAAGATCGCCAAGTTTTCGCAGGAAGCGGAACGGAAGTACGCCACAGCCAGAAGAACCGGCTTCTATATAAACCCGGAAGGCGCGGGACAGGTAATGCTGGTTGGTCCGGCCAATTCCGGCAAATCGCAGCTATTAGCGGCCCTGACCGACGCCCTCCCAGAGATAGCTGAGTATCCTTTCACTACTCAGACACCGATCCCGGGGATGATGAAGTTTGAAGACATCCAAATACAACTGATCGATACGCCGCCCATCGGGCACAAAGACGTGAGAATACTGCTGGCAAACCCGCTTAGAAATGCCGATCTCATCGCTATTGTAATAGATTTGTCCCTGGAGCCGATAAGCCAGGTAGAGGCAACACTTCAGGGGTTAAGAGAAGCAAGAATAGAACCCTTAATGGACGACGCCAAACAGGCAAGTCCGGGCTCTTATCCCAGGAAGATGGTCATCGTGGGAAACAAGAACGACCTGGCAGGTTCCAACAGGAATTGCGGAATCGTGCGTTCGCGATACGCCGGGTCGTTTCCCGTACTTCCCATTTCAGCCAAGGAGGGTAACGGCCTCGACGAGTTCAGAAGAGCAGTCTATCACGAGCTGGGCATCATCCGGGTCTACACCAAAACCCCTGGCGCCAAGGCTGACATGGCTGACCCCATGATACTGGAGAAAGAAAGCACAGTGGAAGAAGCCGCCGAGAGCCTCCACAAGGACTTCCGCGAGAATCTCAAGTATGCTGTGATTTGGGGATCAGGAAAGTATGACGGCCAGAGGGTTAGCAAGGGACATATACTTCAGGACGGTGACATAGTGGAGTTCCACACGTAACTCATCTTGTCAACAGCCTCACCCGAAGGCGTGTTATGAGCGAGACCGGACCCACCGGCCTGCAGCGTTGCTCGTCCCTTGCACAGTCGTGACGATGAGCAGATGATGTGATGGTGATTTCCGCTTGTTGCAATTTTCCTCGTCCTTGATTATACTTGAATCGGTGGTTATAAGTTTAGGTTATCGCGCCTCTGTGAAAGCTCTTTCGGGTCTATTTACAAACGTTGGATGACCGAAGCTCTAGCCAAGTATTGCATGAAAGGAGGTCATCCAGTGGGATTCACAGACAAATCGCTGCAATGTTCTGACTGCAATGATACTTTCACATTCACCGCTGATGAACAGGAATTCTACGCCACCAAGGGATATACCAATGAACCTAAGCGCTGCCCTGCCTGCCGCGAAGCCAGGAAAACTCAACGCAACAGCTTCGGTGGGTACAGGTCTAGCCGCCAAATGTATCCCGCAGTGTGTGTCGAGTGTGCTAAGGAATGTGAAGTGCCTTTCGAGCCTCGAGAGGGCAGGCCGGTATATTGTAGTGACTGCTACAACAAGATCAAACCGAGCAGCCGGCCGTAGTTTCGTGCACCTGGATTCAATGGGGCTGGAGCCGAATCTGGCCCTCGAAGGTTTAGAGCCAAACGAGTTCGCTGCATTTCGATGAGTTTGGCCGCATCAAGGGTATGGTCATAATACGGAAAGGAGGTTAGCATTATGAATATTTATGTAGGCAATGTATCTCGAGAGACCACAGAGGATGAACTGCGTCAGGCATTTGAAGCCTTTGGGCAGGTCACATCGGTGAACATCATCAAGGATAGGTACAGCGGTGAATCCAGAGGTTTTGCGTTTGTTGAGATGGCGGTGAAATCCGAAGCACAGACTGCGATCAACGAGGTTAACGGAAAACAATTGGGGGAGCGGACGCTCAGTGTTAATGAAGCACGCCCCCGCACCGAAGGCGGAAGAGGCGGCGGTTCGTATGGCAGAGGTGGCGCGTTCGGTGGTGGGGCGTACGGCAGAGGAGGCGGCATGGGTGGATCCTACGGTCGAGGTGGCGGTGGTGGAGGAGGCAAACGACGTAGATACTAAGCTGCCAGTATCTTGCGGATTACAGTTCTCGTAACATCGGCCTGAAGCTCGGAACTGAGGAACGGAAGTTCATCTCTCTCCTGTATCTCAGAGACGAGCTTCTGTGCCACTTTCTCAGCGTCACCTATCTCCTGATATTGCCTCACAACATAGTTCTTGAGCTGTTCCGTCCGTTCCAGGCCCTGTTGCAGGATGTTTCTGGCTTGCTCACCGAGGAGAACACCGTGATGCTCAAAAGCACATATCTCTATATCGTAGCTAGAGAGTCTCTTAAGTGACTCCACATAGCGGGGGAAGTCGTACTGGGGTGAGGGGATGATGGTTCCCCTTCCATCGGACAGTGGACACGGGGCAGCATCGGAAGGGAACATGGCTTTCAACTCCGGAACATACACCGCCAGGGAGCACTTTGTATGGCCTTGCGTCTCTATGAAGTGGGCCTCGATTCCGTCGCCAAGCTCCACAACGTCGCCTGCGCCCACAACTCGATCGACCCGAATCCCGTCGAACTCCAGATTCAGCTCCTCGTATTCTCTCTGGAGCCCCAGCGCATCGATCGCTCCTTTGTTGGCAGTGGCAATGACATTCGCCACCTTCGGTTTCGAGAATAGTTCGGCCGCGTATGCCGAGGCGAGTATCTGCACCTGAGGGAGTTTCCTCTTCAAGTAGGGCACTGCTCCACAATGGTCGAAATGAGAATGGGGGACGACGAGATATTTTATGTTGCCAGCGTCGAAGTCCACACCAGAAAACTGTCTTTCCAGGGCCGGCGCCATGTAGGCCATCCCACCACCAACAATCATGGCGTCCTTTCCTCTGACCAGATAGAGACAAATCTCCCGTGTCCCCAGGAAATCTATCCTGTCAGTGACTTTGCCCGGCTCCCCAATCCACATGGCAAATATGTCCCTTCCTGCTACACGATCAGGCAGAAACGAATTCTCTAATCGCCTGGAAGTACATCTCCCTGCCTGTCCACATTATGTCATTGTGATCGGCTCCGGGAATCAGAACCAACCTCTTATCGCTGGCCGCTGCACTGCGAAACAGGGCTTCAGCCTCACTAGCAGGGATGATCTGATCACACTCGCCGTGAATAACGAGTGTCGGCACCGCAATAGTACGCATCTTGGCAAGATTAGGAAACTCTGGGTCTTCCATACCGAGAGACCCGGCCGGTAATCCCAGATGCAACAAGAGGTTGATGAAACCAGCAAATCCGCTCTCGAGAATCAAGCCCTTTATCTTCTCTTGACAGCGGTAAGCCATTTCAACGGCGGAAATGCTTCCTAGAGAGCGACCCATGACAAACACATCGCTGCAGTACTGTCCCCGATGCAGAATATCCTCGAATGCCTTGAATATGATGGAGGCATCGGAAACAGTGTTGCTCAGAGTAGGTTGGCCCTGACTTGCACCGTAGCCACGATAATCGGCGACGAACAGGTTGAAACCCAGCTGGTTATACGAAGGTGCGATGTAGTCGTAATCACTGACCACTTCGCCATTGCCATGGAAATAGAGAATGGAGGCTGAGCCTCGGCTGTGAATATAGAAGCGGCAACAGATAGAAACGTCCTTCTCTACAGCGATGAAATGGTCACTGGCACCGGATGGAGCGCGGGTATGATCCTTTCTTGGATAGAAGACAAAGGCGAGAATCTCAGGTCGGTCCAGCGCAGAATAGTCAGCTTGCGACATATCACTTCCCAGCTTGATTCTAACATATTCGGCAATTCCTTCATCTTGATGAAAGCCTCAAGAAACATCATAAAGTCGCTAAGAATTGTCTGACTTGACTCTTACAGCTACGATTTCCCTCCAAAGCTGAAGCCGTGGGCTTGCAGCTTCGTTTCTGACGGGCCGGGAGCGATTCATGAAGTGGGTGGTAGAGGATTTGAACCTTTGACCTCCTCTGTGTAAGACACTCCTGA
>SOJB01000076.1 GCA_004376695.1 Dehalococcoidia bacterium
GCTCCCTCAGAATGACAGGGAGAGAGGGGGCTTCCTCTGAGTGAAGGGTAGAGAGAGAGGCTCTCTCAGAATGACGGTGAGTGAGTTATCGTCAATGGGGTCGTTCCGGCTGCATCCCGGCGGGCGTCTTAGTCTTCCTTCTGAGAGGTTTCCTTTGTCGTGCTGAGTAGCCGCCGGTCTATCTGGCCCGACCCCGTCCTGGGCAAACCGTCGACAAATCTGATTTGCTTGGGCACTTTGTAGTCAGTCATGCTCTGGCGGCAGAAATCGCGTATGTCGTCCGCCGTAGCGCTTTGTCCTTCCTTAAGCACTATGAAGGCGGTGGGTATTTGCCCTTTGTACTCGTCGATAACACCGACACAGGCTGTTTCGGCTACCGCCGGATGCCGCAGGAGGACCTCTTCAACTGCCTCGGGAAGAATCTTGACTCCCCCCGAGGGCACTATGATGGACGACATCTTCTCTACGTACTCCAGATAGCCGTCCTCGTCCATCCTGACCAGATCGCGGGTGTAGAACCAGCCGTCTTTGATAACCTGTGCCGTGAGTTCAGGCGAATTGTAGTATTCCTTCATCATCCAGGGGGCCCTGGCAACGGCTTCCCCTACTTCGCCCCGCGGTACTTCCCTGCCGTTCTTGTCCAGCACTCTAAGCTCAGCCAGAGGCCTCCCTGCCGTACCCAATTTGCGGTCACGAATAGCACCCATAGTGACGATTAGTAACTCCGTGAGCCCATATATCTCGCACGCAGTCAAGCCGAACTTGTTCTCAAGCATCTCCATGAAATGGGCTGAGGATTTCGCCCCGCCGGAAAGCACCGCCCTTAACGAACTAAGGTCATAGCTCTTAATCGTTTCTTCGTCTATCCTGGCCAGGGCATTGAAGCTGGCGGGGACGCCCATAAGCATGGTTGCTTTTTCCCGTTCTACTGTCTCGAGGACATTCTTTGAACTGAAATGAGGGAGGATTACCATAGTGGCTCCCTTCATAGTGGGCACGAGAACAATCATCCCAAATCCAATAACGTAGTTAAAAGGAACCAATCCCAAAACAACATCGTCGCTCTCCAGTTCAAGCCCTGGCACCAGCGCGAATAGAGCTGAAATAACCGACGCGTGAGTATGCACTATGCCTTTGTGCTTCCCCAGCACGCCCAGAGTGTAGAAAACGATAGCTTCATCCTCATCCTCTATATCGACGGAAGGTGATGCAGGCGCACTGGCGGCGAGCAGCGCGTTGTAACTGTCTGTGCCGACTTCAAGAATGTGCTTCAGCAGCGGAACACCGGGTAGGACTGAAGATACCAGGGGGGCGAACCTCTCTTCGGTAATGAGGGCTTTGGAATGAGATTCGCGGAGTTGAGGCTCGAGCTCGGGTGCCTTGGCTCCGGCATCGAGGAGTACGCCGACGGCTCCCGCTTTAAGCACCCCGAAGCAATTGATGACCCACTCAGGGGTACGGGACATCAGGATGCCGACGTGATCGCCCCTCTTTACGCCCAGGCTTATGAGAGCGTTGGCTACCCTGTTAGAGGTTTCATCGACTTCCCGATAGCTGACTCTTTGAGAGCCGAAGACGATGGCGGTATTCTGAGGCATCTCGCGGGCAGTTTCTTCTAGAAGTTGCTTGAGATTCATTGGTCCCCCGATACTTAATGAGCCTGAAGTAGGATTATGAGCTACTTCCCTGTGTAATGTCAATATGGTGGGGCCTGCGCCGCATTTGTGACTGCAAAAGGGATTGTGTCAGGATGATAGGGAGAAAAAGGCTCCCGGCATCCCGAGGACACTCGACGGGCGGGGGCGACTGCAAGGCAGGTATTGTGTTTCCGAAACACCATGTACTTGCGCCAAATCATGGGGCGTGCTTAAATTGGAAGGAGCAGAAACGCACGGTAGAGATGATGTGCAACCTGTGTCAATCGACGCTGTTGATTGATATCGCGGACAAGTCAACCGCCATGCGTATGCACTGGCTAAACAGAGCACAGGCCAAAATATAGAGGGAGGTATCGACAATGGCAGCTACAACTTCGCCGACAACGCCCAAGTATCCCGCGACCTTGACAATCGACTACCCGGACAGACCCCTTAACAGGTTGACCACGTTCTTCAGGATCTTCACGGTGATCCCCATCGCTATTATCCTGGCTCTGGTAAGCGGTGCGAACTCCGATTGGAGCACAGTGCCCCATTGGACCTGGCAATATAGTGCAGGTGGCATCCTGGTTCTGCCGATTGTACTCATGATTCTTTTCCGGCAGAAGTATCCCAGGTGGTGGTTCGACTGGAACCTGGCACTGACTAAGTTCGGCACACGTGTTGCCGCTTATTTGAGTCTGCTTACAGATGTATACCCGTCGACTGACGAAGAGCAGGCGGTTCATATCGAGCTTCCATATCCGGATGTCCCGAAAGACCTTAGCCGCGGGTTACCGCTGGTGAAGTGGCTTCTGGCTATCCCGCATTACATCGTCCTGGCCGTCCTGTTCATTGCAGCCTTCGTCTGCGTGGTGATAGCCTGGTTTGCCATCCTGTTTACGGGTCGCTATCCCAGGGGTCTGTTTGACTTCGTAGTTGGTGTAAACCGGTGGGCGCTGAGAGTAGCTGCATACGCTTTCTTATTGACCACGGACCGGTATCCTCTGTTCAGGCTGACCTAGGTTCAGTCGGCCATGTTAGGGAACACATCTCCCGGGCGAATGCGAATTCCGGGGACGCCGTACCGATCAGGTCTGCTACCAGTCAGGTATTATGTTCGCAGAATACTGAGGAACGGCAGTTTGCGAGATACTTCCGTCGCTCCGTCCCCTGCAGTAACGAAACGGCAAAGGAGAGCAAATCCGAATGGCGGTGCGACCGGTACAAGCGGGAATGCCTTATGGTTCAAGCCTGAAGTTGCTTTCGCCTACTATGCTGCCTAGTTCCCCCGCCAGTTCAGGACAGTAATTCACCGTTAGCGCGGGCACATCCAGGTTGGTTATCTCACCATCGCCGACAACAGCCAGCGACACTCTGTCCTGCCCCGGATAACTCTTGAGGATATCCATGATCTTACGGAGGCGTTCTATGTCCGTTTCGGCATCGTCCGACCGGGTGATATCTATCATGACATGGCGGCGCACCGGCTCCTTCAACACTTCCTGGCGTGCCGGAAGCAGCCTTACGTCCTCGCAGTTCAGCTTCGTTTCCCCATCCCTGACCTTCACCATGCCCCTGACCGTGAGCATGTTGCCCTCCTGCCACAGCCCCTGGGTGCTCTCATAAACTCTGGGCCAGGCGATGACCTCGATACTGGCATCCAGGTCTTCGACGGAGGCGACGATGAAGGGGCGCTTATCCCGGGTGTAAGCCTGACGCACCGAGACCACTATTCCCGTGACCGTCACCGTTTGGTCGACCATGTCCATGTTGATTTCGCCGCAAGAAACGGTGCCCTTTGGAGAAAGCTCTCCGGCCAGTGAATGAAGAGGCTGGGAGAAGTAAACCCCCAGTAACTCTCTTTCCCAGACGAGCTTCTGCTGGGTCGATACCTCTTCTTCCGCCTGCCCCTGAGCAGTACGCGGGGTGGGCGAGGTCTGGGGCAGTGAATCAAACATGCTGACCTGTCCCGATTCTTTTGCCTTCTGTTTGGCCTGGGCCAGGGAGATGTTCTTGTTCAGCGACTCGAGCAGCGTCTTGCGCGTGCCCAGAGAGTCGAAGGCACCGACCTTGATCAGGCTTTCCAACACCTTCTTGTTGATGTTACGAAGGTCGGTCCGACAGCAGAAGTCCTCTATGGACGTGAAGTCTGCCCCCGCCTCCCGGGCAGACACGATATGCTCGATGGGGGACGAGCCGACGTTCTTGACCGAGGTCAGCCCGAAGCGGATCGCTGCCTCCCCCTGCCCCTCTCCAACTGCCGCAGAGGGAGTGGAGGGCGAGCTCTCGATGGCAAACCTGGCATAGCTTCTGTTGATGTCGGGCGGGAGCACCTTGATGCCCAGCCTCCGGCATTCGGCAATCGCCGAATGAACCTTATCCGTGTTATCGTAATAGGTGTCGAGCACGGCAACCATGAACTCAATGGCGTAGTTTGCCTTGAGATAGGCATTGCGGTAGGCGATGAGGGCATAGATGACGCTGTGGGCCTTGTTGAAGGCATAACCGGCGAAGGGCTCGATCAGCGAGAATATCTCCCCGGCCAGTTTTTGCGATATGCCCTTCTTCTGCGCTCCGGAGACAAAATTGCGCTCCTCTTTCTTCATCACCTCGGGTATCTTCTTACCCATGGCTTTGCGGAAGATATCGGCCTGGCCCAGGCTGTAGCCGGCCAGAGCCCGGGCGATGAATATTACCTGCTCCTGGTAGACGATAACTCCATAGGTTTCTTCGAGAATCTCCTTCAGGATGGGGTGGGGGTAATGAATAGGGGTAACACCCTGCTTGGCTCTGATGAAGGTGGGAAGCTGTTCCATGGGGCCGGGGCGGTAGAGCGCCACCATGGCTGCGATGTCGCTGAAGCTGGTGGGTTTGAGTTCCTTGATGTAGCGACGCATCCCGGTGCCTTCCAGCTGGAAGATGCCTCTGGTTTCGCCGGAAGCCAGCAGTTCGAAGGTCTTCGCGTCATTGAGAGGAATATGCTCCAGATCGAGGGATATCCCGCGGTTCCGGGCGATGATTTCCTTAGCCCTGGCCATGATGGTCAGGTTGGACAGTCCCAGGAAGTCCATCTTCAGCAGCCCGAGACGGGCGATGTTCCACATGTGGAACTGGGTCATGACGGTGCGCTGTTCACCCCTTCCCAGCAGCTGCAGGGGCACATATTCGATTAAGGGCTCATGCGAGATGACCACGCCGGCGGCATGAGTGCTAACGTGCCTGACCATTCCCTCCAATTCCCTGGCGGAGTCGACCAGCTTACGTATGTCCGCGTCCTGGTAGTAGATGTCATAAAGCTCTCTGCTTTGCTGCAGGGCTCTGTCCAGGGTTATCGTTAGCTCCACAGGAATAAGCCTTGCTACCCGGTCGACCTGGGCGTAGGGCATGCCCAGGGCCCGTCCGGTATCTCTTATCGCCGCTCTGGCGCCCAGGGTGCCGAAGGTAACTATCTGAGCCACGTGGTCGGAGCCGTATTTCTGGTTGACATAAGCGAAGACTTCATCGCGGCGGTCGTCCTGAAAATCAAGGTCGATATCGGGGAGCTCGGTGCGTTCGACATTGAGGAATCGTTCAAAAACGAGCCCGTAGGGCAGCGGGTCTATATCGGTGACCTCCAGGCAGTAGAGGGCCAGGCTGGCAGCGGCGCTTCCCCGGACGCCGCAATAGATGCCGCGTTGCCTGGCAAAGCGAATTATGTCCCAAACAACGAGGAAGTAATGGGCAAACCTGGTTTTGCGGATGACATTGAGCTCGTGAGTAAGCTGTTCCTTGACTGCCGGGCCAGCTTGCGGGTAACGCTTCTCCAGGCCCTGCCAGCAAAGCTCGGCCAGGAAATCATCGGCTTTCCTGCCGTGGGGCAGTTCGACCTGCGGCAGATGCAGCCCGGTGAAATCCAGCTCCAGTCGGCACATGTCGGCAATGACTTGAGCATTGTCCACAGCCTGAGGCAGGTCGGCGAAGAGCTCTGTCACCTCTTGAGGGCTCTTCAGATAGAAGAAATCGCCGGCCATCTTCAGCCTCTTCTCGTCATAGACAGAGGTATTGGTCTGTATGCACAGGAGAAGCTCATGAGACTGGGCGTCTCTCTTGTCGATGTAGTGCACATCAAACGTAGCTACAGGGGGTATGTTGAGCCTGGTGGATAGCGAAACGAGCTCCTGATTTATCTGTTCCAGTTCCGGCATAGGATGCCTTTGAATCTCCAGGTAGTAATCGCCGAAGACCTCCCTGTACCACGAAGCTACGCCCGGGAGCTCGTCGGTCCGCCCCTCGAGGATAAGCCGGGCCAGCTCCCCGCGAGCGCACCCAGAGAGGGCGATCAGCCCATCATGATGAAGCTCCAGAAGCTCCTTGTCCACCCTGGGCTTATAGTAGAATCCCTCGAGGTGGCTCTTGGTAACCAGCTGGAGCAGATTGCGGTAGCCCTTTTCGTTCTTGACGAGGAGCGTGAGATGATTGGGGCTCTTGTGGGCTGGCTCTCGGCTACGGCAATCCGTCTCGGCAACGTAGACTTCGCAGCCGATGATCGGTTTTATACCTGCTTCCCTGGCTGCCGTATAGAAATCGATGACGCCATACATGGCGCCGTGGTCGGTGATAGCCAGGCTGTCCATCCCCAGCTCTTTCGTGCGGGCAACAAGCTGAGGGATGCGACACATGCCATCGAGCAGGCTGTATTCTGTGTGGACGTGAAGGTGGGCGAACTTCCGTGGCATCGGTTAGATTATAGCATTTGTGCTGAGAGTGCCAAACCGCCCTGATCATTGGTATTCTGGCCTTCGATGTTGCTCAGGATTTGGTGCTTGGGATTCAGGATCTGATATTAGGCCCAGGGGTCGTCAGGTCAGGCGGAAGGAATATCCTTCACCATCTTCCAGACGATGTTCCCGCAGAGTGCAGTGACATCCTCGGTGGGAAGATAGTCGGAGATATTGGCGTCGAATAATACGTTACCGGCGGGAGCAACTTCCTCATCGCCTTTCCACAGCACCAGGGTCACGGGGACACGCGGGAAAGCATCGATGGTCACCGATATGTCGCCGTAAGGTGCTTTGTAACCACCAAACGGCGCTGCTGCCTTCATCAATAGATCGGGATTCTTGCCAAAGCGGTTTACCAGGGGAGCGATGACTCTCTGGAAGAATGCCGGGTAGTAGCTGACACCTCCCGGTATCTGTTTGAAGGTGATTAGCCTGCCGGTAGCCGGGGTGCCCGGTGCCTGGTTGAAATAGTGAAGTATCAGGATCTTGCCCGTTAACGGGACTTCTATCGCCACGGAACCGGGGCTATCCTCCAGCGAAAGCTCGACATCGGGAAGGGTGATGTGATATGGCCGATTCAGATAATCGATGATGATCTTATCGGGGCCCATGTACCGGGCACCGCTTTTGCGGCACTGCTCTTCGAGATCGGTGATCCTGGCCAGCTGCTTACGGGCGAGCTGATAGGAAAGATCAAAACCCTGTTCCCGGGAGCCGTGTGACGGAGAACGGCGTTCTTTCATCATGGGGTAAACCTGGGGCGGGGTAAGAGGCCAGCCGCCTCCACTATCTCGGGCACAACCTCCTCCCATTCGATGGCCATGAGGTGAATACCAGCCACGCCCTCGATTTGACGCACCTGGTTGATGATGTCCACGCAGAGCTGGATGCCCTCCCCGGACACCCGCTCCCTGGTTACTCCTTGAAGACGCTCAATAACGCTATCCGGCACATCCATCCCGGGAACTCTGGTCTTCATGTATCTGGCGGCACCCACCGACTTTATGGGGGCAACACCGGCGAGTATCTTCACGCGCTCATGAAGTCCCCTATCGCGTACCCCCTTCATCCATTCGGCGAACTTGTCCACATTGTAGATAATCTGAGTCTGGATGAAGTCCGCTCCTGCCTCTACCTTCTTGGCAAGACGTGTTACCCGGAACTCAAATGGGTCGGCAAAGGGGTTCGCGGCGGCGCCGATGAAGAGACGGGGCTCGACTGCCATCTCATCGCCACACTGGAACTTCTTCTCGTCCCGCATATCCTTCACCATCCTGACCAACTGAATGGAGTCGAGATCATAGACACCTCTGGCGGCAGGGTGGTTACCGAATTTCTGGTGGTCGCCGGTGAGGCATAGCATATTGTTGATGCCCAGTGCCGCGATGCCCAGCACATCCATCTGGAGAGCAATGCGGTTTCGGTCGCGGCACGTCATCTGCACGATGGGTTCCAACCCCTCCTCTTTGCCCATGACGGCAGCAGCCCATGATGCCATGCGCACGACCGCAGTCTGACCGTCGGTGATATTAAAGGCATCTACATGCCCTTTCAGTATCTTGGCCTTCTTTCTGATAACCTCCGCGTCGGCGCTCGGTGGCGGTCCCAATTCGCCTGTGACGGCGAACTGCCTGGACTCCAGTACCCGTTCAAGATTACTTCTGGTTTTCATCGCTCCTCCGGTTGTTTCGCTCATCCCGATGAGATCGGGACATCTAGGCAAGCCCCTTTTCTGGCGGTGATGAAGTGGGACTCACATTCCAATTCTTCGGCGTACCGAGCCTCTCCAATGTATGAAGCTGTCCCAGTTTGGCAAGGCGGTCGAAGATCTGTTGCCAGACGCAGGGCATATCGGGATCAACTTCACATTTGCCGGCCTGTGAGCCGCCACAGGGACCGTTGAGAAGGTTCTTGGAACACAGAGCAACGGGGCAAAGCCCTCCCGTGTAGTTCAGATAACATTCGCCGCATTGATCACAGTTGAACTCCTTCGCAGTAAGTCCCTGGAAACCGTTCACATAAAGCGTATCGCAACAGGTATAGACGATCCTATCTTCCAGCAGCGAGGAAACAACTTGAGCGCCTACGCCGCAGGAGAAAACAAGGACCACCTCTGCCCTCTCTATTTCACCGGCATACGCCTTGACGTATTCGTGAGCAAACTCCCTGTGGCATAGATAGTCAAGAGCTGCCTTGCCCACGATTTCATTCTTCAAGCTGTCGATGAATTCTGCTGCCTCCTCCACGGGATAGTGAACGTCCCGACAGCCGAGGCATTCAAAGATGAAAAGCCTCTTTGAGGAAATCAGGGGCAGTATCTCTGCCTCAGCCTTTATTTGCACTGCGAGCATATGCCTTCTCCTGTCTTATGAAACTGAGAAGGGCAATCTTGGAAGCGCATATGTATTCACAGCATCCGCATTCCACGCATTCCTCTACTTTGTGCTCGACTGCCTTTGCCAGGTCGCCCTTCTTCCCGTAGAAACCATAGAAAAGAGGATAAAGCTGCAGGGGACAGACTTCCACGCAACGACCGCATTTTATGCAATCCCTTTCCTCAGACGCCGTCACGGGGTGCTTCTTGAGGACAGTGAGACCTGTCGTCCCTTTTATGACGTACGACTCCAGGCTCGCCTGGGGAATTCCCATAATCGCACCGCCCATCTTAACATCGTATCTCTCCAGAAGTCCGTCCACGTTCTTATCAAGGCAATACCGGATGATATCCTTGATCGGAGTCCCTATCTTAACCAGGTAGTTTCCGGGCCTGGTCAAGCCTTCTCCCGATACCGTTATGACCCTTTGAAACAGGGGAATGCCCTTTGCCACTGCTTGATAAACGGCAAAAAGCGTACCGACATTCGAGACCATCACCCCGACATCGAAAGGAAGCCCCTTCGGAGGTGGAGGGACGTCTCTGTCGAGAATTCTCTTGATCAGCGATCTTTCCGCGCCTTGAGGATACTTGGTTTTCAGGCTGACCAGCTCCACCGATGGATATTTGTCTGAAAACCTGCTTAATGCTGCTATAGCCTCAGGTTTATTCTCCTCGACTCCCACAAAGACCTTATCGACCCCCAGAACCTTCTGAACTATACTCATTCCGGCGAGAATCTCCTCGGGATGCTCAATCATCAGCCTGTTATCAGTATTCAGGTAAGGCTCGCATTCGCATCCATTTACAAGCAGAGTATCTACCGGTCTGGGAGGAGAGAATTTCACGTGTGTCGGAAACATGGCTCCGCCAAGACCCACGATTCCGCTTTCCTTGATTATGTCCAGCAAAGCCTCCTTCGGCAGTGCTTCAAAATCGTCACGAGGTTGAATCGAAGGATGTAGCTCGTTCTTTCCGTCGTTTTCTATTACTACCGCCAGTTCGTTTCTTTGCGCTGCGGGATACGCTCGCTCCTCTATAGATATGACCTTCCCGCTGATGCTAGAGTGGATGGAAGAGGAAACGAAACCATCGGCCTCTCCAACCTTCTGGCCAACCTTGACTTCGTCACCCGGTTCGACTGCAGGTTTTGCTCTTCTGCCGACGTGTTGAGAAAGGAAGATGACCGCCATTTGGGGTTCCGGGAATCTCTCTACCCGTTTGTCCGCAGTTGCCTCCTTATTCTCTAGAGGATGAAAACCGCCGTAGAATCCTCCGCCTCTAAGCGCTTGATTCTGCAAGGATAGATCGTTCGTAACCTTCCAGGACGGCCTGGAGTAATCTCTTGGTTGAACATATTCTGAGGCGGACCGCTCTCCCCGTTTCTTAAGCCGCTCATGGATTCTTACCCAGGCGCAATCAACATCTGAGTTCACCTCACATTTTCCATCGGTTGCTCCACCGCAAGGGCCATTCAACAGACCTTTGGCGCAGTTCGTAATAGGGCAAATCCCTCCCGTCAGATTCAGATAACACTGACTGCAGGCGGCACATTTCTCTTCTTCGAGGGAAACGCCGTGATAACCGACCTCAGCCGGGTAGTTCGGGCTGTGTGGCACTGAATCAGCCAGGGCGTAAACAGGCGTCCGCTCAAGGAGCCTGGCGACAAACTGGACTCCCAGGCCGCAAGAAATCACCCCTATACTGTCACAATGAGAGAGTTCCAGGTTTGAGATTCTCCTTGCGGAGAGAAACTCGTTACAAAGAAAATCAACTTGTGTGTGCCCCACGACTTTCTTTCTGTCTGCTCCCAGGGTCTCCAGAAGCTGCGCGTGTTGCCCTTCGTCTTCCTCCTCAAACTTCTTGAAACACTTGCCACATGAGAGGATGAATATCCGATTGACTCGTTGGAAGACCTCTCTGATTTCTTCGTCGGGTTTCGGTCTGAATTTAGTGTAGTCCATCAGGCGCGTCTGCATGTCCTAAGAACCTCATGTGTTAGTCGACTGAGACGATCGGGCCTGGCTGTACTTCGCCTCACGGGGTGTCAGTCTTCCCTTGGCCGTTTAGCTTCCGGCAAGCCGCCGTATTCTAAACCATCTGGCATCAGTTTCACAAGCTCCGGCTGTTGAGTACTTCATCATAGAGACAATCTCTCGACTATCTCTTTTACCTTCGACTGGAGCGGAGATTCCTGAGGGAGGTCAGTCACGGGTTTTCCCTTCATCTCCAGATCCGACATATCCGGCTCCTCTGGAATCAGGGCAAAGACCTCGAGGCCAGACTCCTCGATTGCCCCTTTTATCTCCGGAGACAGCTCACCTTTGACGCGATTGACGATAAGCCCGACTTTGCCCACGTTCGATCTCAATTCCTCGATTAGCTTCTTCATTCGAGCTGCCGCAGTGATACCTCTTATCGTGGGGTCCGACATGATGAGCAAGACATCGATGTCTCTCGTTGTCTGGCGACTTATGTGTTCCAGTCCTGCCTCGCAGTCCATAACGATATAGTCGTATTTGTGGTCCTGCACGAGCTTATCCAGCGAAGTGCGCAGAAATCGATTGGAGGCGCAGTAGCATCCGGGCCCCTCAGGGCGCCCCATGGCTATGAGGTCAAATCCTTTGGACTCTGCTAGCGATTCCACTATCTTGCCGAACAGGTATTCTTGCTTAACGATGGTGGGGCTGAGAGTACCCCTGGAGACATCTTCAGTCATCTTCTCCCGTATTGTGCCTACAGTCTGACTATCATCGAGAGGTAGCCCCAGGGCCTGGTTAAGGTTGGTGCTGGGGTCAGCATCCAGGGCCAGAATCAACCCCTTCTGAGATAGAAGTTTGACGAGTAAGGCAGCAACGGTAGTCTTGCCTACGCCTCCCTTCCCCGCCATGGCGATTGTTTTTGTCATTTCTTGCTTCTCCTTTCAGGTAACTCCGGTGAAGGGAGTGAGCTAACAGGCGATAGCTTAACCACCGCATTATACTCAGGAGGACAAACTTCCAGGCACGTACCACACTTAGAGCACTTCTCCTGATCTATGATCTTGATCTCTCCTTTATCCCCCTTGATTGCTTCGGTGGGACACGTGAGGACACAGTGTTCACAGGCTCTGTCACACCTGTCGGGAAGGATGTAGTAGACAATGAGTTCGGTACACACCTTCGCCGGGCAGAGCTTCTCCTGAATATGAGCCTCGTATTCGTCTCG
The DNA here is from genome assembly GCA_004376695.1 of Dehalococcoidia bacterium. Lineage (GTDB taxonomy): Bacteria > Chloroflexota > Dehalococcoidia > GIF9 > AB-539-J10 > RBG-13-51-36. The sequence continues at coordinate 11,982 of SOJB01000076.1, forward strand.
AAAATAGCGGATGGTCGTGAGGACGGGATTGGGCGCTGTCTGTCCCAGGCCGCAAAGCGAGCCTGCCTTAACATCCTCAGCCAATGCTAGAATACGATCGATATCCTCCATTTTGCCCCGGCCGGCCGTGATGTCCTCCAGAATGTGCAGCATCTGCAGGGTACCCAGGCGGCACATAGTGCACTTCCCGCAGGATTCCCTGGTCGAGAAATCGAGGAAGAACCTCGCAGCGTCGACCATGCAGTTATCCTCATCCATGATGATCATACCGCCTGATCCCATCATCGAGCCAGCCTCGCGAAGCGAGTCATAATCGATAGGGATATCGAGCAGAGCCTCAGGGAGGCAACCCCCTGAGGGCCCCCCTATCTGCACCGCTTTGAACTGCCTGTCTTTAGCAATACCACCGCCGATGTCATAGACAAGCTGGCGCAGTGTTGTTCCCATAGGCACTTCGGCCAATCCCGAATTGACCACCTTGCCCGCCAGGGCGAACACTGCGGTGCCCCTGCTTCCTTCGGTGCCGTTGGAGGCGAACCATTCCGCCCCCCGCTCGATTATGGAAGGAACATAGGCGAAGGTTTTCACGTTGTTCAGCAGAGTAGGCCTATCCCACAGGCCGGCCTCGGCGAGGCGGGGAGGCCTGATTCTGGGTTCGCTTCTTCTGCCCTCCATAGCTGCGACCAGTGCCGTTGATTCCCCGGAGACGAAGGCGCCGGCGCCTGCCGCTATCTCGATATGAAAAGCGGAGCCGCTGCCCATAACATTGTCTCCCAGGAAACCCAATTCCGCGGATTGCTTCAGAGCAATCCGCACACGCTCAATGGCTAGAGGATATTCGGCACGGACGTAGACATAGCCCTGTTCAGCACCCACAGCGTAACCGGCGATAATCATGCCCTCAATAACTTGATGGGGGTCGCTTTCAAGGATAACCCGATCCATGAAAGCACCGGGATCGCCTTCATCGGCGTTGCATATAACGTATTTCGGCGTGCCTTTGGCCTTACGGCACTGCTCCCACTTCCGATGGGTGGGAAAGCCAGCCCCTCCTCTTCCCCGCAGTCCGGACTTCTTCAGTTCCACGATTATCTCATCTGGCGACATCTTCAATGCCTTCTCCAGACCGCTATAACCGCCGTTGGCTATGTAGTCATTCATGTTCTCAGGATCGATATAGCCACAGCGGCGCAGTATAAGGCGAAGCTCGCGTTCATATCTGGGAAGCTCCGGGATATAGACAGCTTCCTCATCGCCTCCTTCAAGGGTGCCGAGGGCAAGCTCGAGGCAGGGGTCATCGCCTGCGACATAACCCGCTACAAGGCGGGGTACAATCTCCGGGGTTACGTTAGCATACGCGATGCTCAGAGAGTCAGGCTTGGAGATGATGACCAGGGGGTCGGCATAACATAGCTCCATGCAGCCGACCTGGATAATGGGGACTTCCAGACCCTGTCGCGT
>SOJB01000091.1 GCA_004376695.1 Dehalococcoidia bacterium
CTCGGTTTCGCCGCGCTTATGTATAGTCTCCATTACACCATGAAACCGCCCAACAATCTGACGAAATGTTCAATATGAGTACGACTGAAGGGGTTCAAATCCCCTCAAGTGGAGCTAAGGTATCAACCGATAGAACCCTTTCAACCGCTTTCGCTCTGGTGTACTGGACTTAGCGGTTCGAGTCAAATAATGTGGGCCATTGTGGATTCGAACCACAGACCCCGGCCTTATCAGGACCGTGCTCTAACCAACTGAGCTAATGGCCCCAGAAGTCACAATATACCCATTGTGGGAAACGACTGTCAAGTTAGCAGAATTGCCGATATGGGCTCCGGGACAGTAACCGTGGGTAGCGACACTATCTGTTGCAGCGGGAGAGGTTTAAGCCAGGGTGAGATGGCTAACCGAGAAAAGCGAGGAAGACTCCGGCAATAACTGCCGAGCCTATTACGCCGGCCACATTTGGTCCCATGGCGTGCATAAGGAGGAAATTGCGGGGGTTTTCTTTCTGCCCGATATGCTGAGCTACGCGGGCTGCCATGGGAACCGCTGACACTCCGGCTGCTCCGATTATGGGGTTAATCGGCTCCTTACTGACGAGCTTCATCAGTTTCCCTATCAGTACGCCGCCAGCCGTTCCACCGGCGAAGGCAATCAACCCCAGACCCAGAACCATGATGGTCTCCGGGCGCAGTACCAGTTCGGCGGGCATACGTGCTCCAATACAGAGCATGAGGATTATGGTAGTCAGGTTCATGAGGGCGTTCTGTGCCGTTTCAGAGAGCCTCTCCACCACTCCGCTAACCCGAAGCAGATTGCCGAACATGAACATCCCTACTAGGGGGGCACTGCGAGGCACCAGCAGAATCACTAGAAGAAGGCATACTATGGGGAATAACAGCTCTTCTTTTCTGGAAATCGTGCGTGTCTGTGGCCTCATATAGATTTGCCTTTCCTTCTTTGAGGTGAGGGCCCTTATTATGGGTGGCTGAATAAGAGGCACCATCGCCATGTAGGAATAGGCAGTTACGGCAGTTATTCCCATGAGCTCAGGAGCCAGTTGAGAGGTTACGAAAATCGTCGTGGGACCATCGGCGCCACCGATAATGGCAATGGAAGCTGCTTCTTTTAAGCCGAAGTCAGCGACACCCAGGTGTCCGAGAAGCAATGCGATGGCAAAGGCGATGACTATCCCTATCTGTGCTGCTGCGCCAAGCAGAAACAACCGGGGGTTGGCTATGAGTGGAGCGAAATCGGTCATGGCTCCAAGACCGATAAAGATAAGTACAGGCAAAACCGTATATCTGAGAAGACCGAATTCGATAAACACTCCTAGGAAGCCAGCCGCTCCCAATTCCCCCGGCACCTCGTAGGGATAAACCAGAAGCCCAGTACCAGGAAGATTGGCCAGGATTGCTCCCACCCCGATAGGAAGCAATACGTAGGGTTCCCACTTCTTGGCAATGGCGAGATAGATGAAGGCAAATGCGACGCAGATCATGACGATATTCCCCCAGGTAAGTTCGCCAAAGCCTGCTCCCAGAAAATCCACCATCATACACCTTCCAGTATCCACTGACAGCGGCGAAGCCGCCAGTCCCAACGGCCCGCCTTTGAGACCTCCAGATTGCCAATCGTGCTCGGTCTGGATGTCATCCTACTCTATCCTTCTCTTTTCGGCCGAATACTCTTGTCTTTGCCCCTGCTATCGATCCTATGAAGCAATACTCCTGTTATCCATGTTGCTACGGCCAGTATCACCAGAATGCCGGCCACCATGCCGATTCCTACGCCGGCGACCAATGCCGCTTCGCCCCAATCAACTGCTGGCAAATCTCACCTTTGAACTATAGATCGTCTCAGCCATTCTACAGCAGGCAGAATTGTTTGAGCGAAAAGGACTGGGCCCGGAGGACGGCTGGAGGTCGCTGCGCTCAACTCGGTCTACCATCTTAGTGTCGTTGCCCTTCTTGCCAGAGGAGGGCCACAGTATGCCTCACAACTTCGTAGCTGAAACCGCGGTAGGCAAGGTAGCTTGACAGGCGTCGATAGAAGTGTGGATAATCCAGATGGGCAAGAGTGTGCATCCGGGCAGAGCCCAGTTCATAAGCAATCGCCTCATCGTCTATATCCCGGGTCACCTGGTCGACGATTTCCGCAGCCACATGTTTCTCCCTCAGTTCCTTTTGTATCAGTCTCTTACTCTTGGGCCTGAAGGAGAGGCGGTTGTCCTTCCAGAATTGGGCGAAGGTAGCATCATCGCTCAGGTGATGCTCTCTGAGGCTGATTAGTGCCTTCTCTACCACCTCATTGCTAAAGCCGCGTCGATGAAGCCGGTGCCTGATCTCCGCTTCGCTGCGCGGGCGGTAACTGAGATAACGGTAGGCTGCATTGAGGGAATCCTGTAAGGAATCGCTTTCTGGCAAGTATCCTCTTCCCGAGTTATGTTAGCCTTCCTGCACCGATGCTTCGGGAACACCTTCAAGAGCGATGCTGGGAATATCTGCTGATGCTCTTATTGCACCTTCTAGCTGTGAAGCAAGCTCAGGGTGCTGTCTCAGATAATCCTTGGCATTTTCTCTGCCCTGCCCCAACTTCACATCACCGTAAGCGAAGAAGGCGCCTGCTTTCTTCACCGCGCCTGTTGCCACCCCAAGGTCAACCAGGTTCCCCTCCTTGCTTATCCCATGATTGAACATGATGTCAAATTCAGCAGTTCGAAACGGAGGGGCTACCTTGTTCTTAACCACTCTGGCCCTCACCTTTGCGCCCACTATTTCTGTACCCTGCTTAATGGTATCGCCCCGTCGCAAATCTATCCTGACGGAGCTATAGAACTTAAGCGCCCTTCCCCCGGGAGTTACCTCCGGATTACCGAAGATGATGCCCACTTTTTCCCGCAACTGGTTGATAAAAACAACCGCTACGTTGGACTTACTGATAGCGGCACTCAGCTTTCTCAGTGCCTGGGACATCAATCTCGCCTGCAGACCAACATGGGCATCGCCCATCTCGCCTTCTATCTCGGCTCTGGGCACCAGGGCAGCTACACTATCGATGACTACCACATCCACGGCACTGCTTCTCACCAACGTTTCTGTGATTTCCAGGGCTTGCTCACCGGTATCAGGTTGCGAGATAAGCAAATCAGGCAGTCTGACACCGCACTTGGCGGCATAACCGGCGTCGAATGCATGCTCGGCATCGATGTATGCCGCGATACCACCGGATTTCTGGGTTTCACCGATTATGTGCTGGGCAAGCGTAGTCTTGCCTGAGGCCTCAGACCCGAATATCTCAGTAACTCTACCTCTTGGTATGCCACCTATTCCCAAAGCCAGATCAAGCGACAGCGCCCCGGTGCTGATGGCGTTCCCCCCCGTTCTGGCCGGAGCGTCCCCCAGCCTCATGATGGAACCTTTGCCGTAGTGCCTCTCGATTTGCTCGATGGCCAGCTCCACTGCCTTCTCTTTCTCGGTAGGCATCTCTCGAGAACTATACCATAGGCCCATAGTGCCGTCAACGAGAAAACACTGCCCAGGTCCGCTGCCCACACCTTTGATCTCAATCTAACGGTGTGCGTGCAATCATAATGGATGAATACGGGATCCTCGAAGGAGGTCATCTGGCAGGGGCAACTAGTCATCGGCCAGGATCTCATCGAGGCCTCTGGCCTCTTCCACATGATAAGGGCCTACTCTGGTACGGCGTACTTCGGCTACGGTAGCTCCCACCCCGAGTCTCTCGCCAATATCGTGGGCAAGGCTTCTAACGTAGAATCCTGAGGACACCTGGCAAGCGAGGACAAAATGGGGAAACTGGAACTCCTTCAGTTCCAGTGAGTAAACGCTTACTCTGCTGGGCGGTATATCTACGCTGAGGCCTTTTCTGGCCAGCTGGTAGGCCCTTCGGCCCTCTATCTTCTTGGCTGAGAATGACGGAGGAGTTTGCCACATATCACCGCGGAATTCCTGCAAGACGCTTTCCAGTTCCTCCCTGGTAACTTCATTGTTGCTTTGCGACAAGACTCTTCCTTCAAGGTCAAAGGTGTCTGTCCTGATACCCAGCACAACCTTAACTTCGTAGGCCTTGTCCAGCTTAAGAAACAGAGAGGCGTTCTTGGTGCGCTTGCCGGTGAGGATAACCAGAAGTCCCGTCGCCAGGGGGTCCAAAGTCCCCGTGTGACCCACCTTCACGTTGAACTTCCTCTTTATCCGCTCCACCACGCG
>SOJB01000021.1 GCA_004376695.1 Dehalococcoidia bacterium
GGGGAGAGGATTCTGTTCTCACTATCGACACGTACTATGGTCGGCTTCATGGTAACCGCCTCATCATCGGGAACACTGCAATAGGAAACGATGATCACCATGTCTCCTCTTATCGCCAGTCTGGCGGCAGCACCATTGATACCAATAATCCCGGAATTCGCCTCGCCTTCGATAGCATAGGTGCTGAATCTGGCTCCATTGTTTATGTTCAGGACGTCCACCTGTTCAAAGGGTAAGATGTCGCTGGCCTCCATGAGGCACCGGTCAATGGTGATACTACCCTCGTAATCTAGATCGACCTGAGTAACCACAGCCCGGTGGATCTTACTTTTCAGCATAGCTCTCATTGCGTATCTCCTTTTCTGTTGTCCTGACTCCCCTTCTGTCATTCTGAGCCCCGATTTGTCGGGGCGAAGAATCTCGGCGGCCTTTGGGCGCTTGCCGAAGTGTGCCCTGAGTGAGATTGTTCGGTCGGTCTGCTCCCTCAGAATGACAACGGGCGAAGAACTCAGGGTGACCGAGCAGCGCCTTCATCTCCTCTGCTTTCTGTTCATTAACCTTGCCCTTGGCTAAAGCAATAGGAATGGCCTGGAGTCCAAGTACCTTATAGATAGTGAGGAGAGAAGGGTCTTTGGCCTGCAAGGCATCCAAGTGTCTTTCTACGGTGTCGAGATCCCCTCGAGCAACAGGACCGGTAAGACACCCGGGTAGCCCGATATCGCTGATATTGTTTACCGTCCCTTGCAGCAAGGGCAGCAATGCCCTGGTCGCCTCCTTCGGTGACACTCCGAAATCCTGCCACAGGTCGAGAGCCAACTTGACCAGGGTCACCAGATAATTGCAGGCGAAAACGGCTGCCGCGTGATACAGCACCTTGTCCCCTGGCTTAAGCTTCACCCAGGTGCCACGCAAGAGAATAGCTAACTGCTTCAGTGTCGATAACAGCGGCTCTTCGGCTTCCAGGGCAAAAGTGGAACCTGGCAGATTCTGTGTAGCCTGGTCAACACTGGCAAAGGTCTGCAACGGGTGAAACGAACCAACAGTCGCTCCATGCTCTCTTGCCGGTTCCAGAATATCCACCGAATGAGCCCCACTGCAGTGCACCACGCTCTGATTTCCGCGCCACTGAACTTCATGGCATACCTGGGCTATAACATCATCAGGGGTGGTGATGAAGACCAGATCAGCAATATCGACCAGCTCCTGGGCTGTGTCGCAAATCTGGCAATCCGGCGCCAGCCGGGCCAGCTTTTGTGCGGAGGACAAGGTCCGACTGAACACAGCCACTACAGGCCATTTCTTCTGAGAAAGCCCTACGGCCAGGGCAGTGCCCGTCGTTCCAGCACCAATAAAGCCTGTCTTTAACATCTGTTCACGTCTATAGCGCCCAACATAACCGTAAACAAGAAAACCCTCTCAGCCCAACCGAGAGGGTCACAAAAGGAACTCTTCTTGTCCGTCTCGGTCATCGCCGATCCAAGCGGAACTTTCAGTTACCTGGTTCTCCAGCTCACCGCCCGTGGGTCGATGGCTAGCTTATATGATAGCGAATTCCTGCTGCCTTGTCAACATGCTTATCCTTCGCCAGTGGGATGGAGCTTTCATCCTCACCCTAATCGTGTCCCGTCAAGGGAGAGGAATCCTATTCCTGGCTGCAAAACCTGATGATCTCGGCGAAGTTGTTGATCCTGGTAAGGTTGGTACTTTCCGCGAAGCCGTCATAGGTGAGGTTGATCCAGGGCTTGTGATACAGGGCGCTGAGCTTCTCCGACATGGCAGCGACAATGCCACCGGGCATGCAACCATGGGGCATTACCGATATTACACCGGCGAACCTAGGATTCTTTATCCATTCGATTCCTGCACCTATGCTGAGCACTGCCTCGCTGCCGCATTTTGGCGAAAGCCAGGGGCTTGTCTGCGCCAGTAACTCCTCCGTTGATGGCTCTCTGCCATCAACACCGATCAGGTTGGAGAAATGCCTGGCTACCGTGTGGTCATCATGCTCCCAGACACGCTTTATTATGTAGCTAATGAGCGCCTTCAGCAGTTTTCGATCCCTGACAGCATCCTCGACATGCCGGTAGAAGATGTACTTGATCCATTCACCCATGGGAGAAACGACGACCTCCAGCCCGGCCCCTTCGCACTCCCTGACCAGGTCCTGGTTGCCGAATCTGTTGGAGCGCAGGAAGATTTCCCCATTGATGCCCACCAGCGGGTTGCGGGGCAGTTCAGGGTCGATGAGAGCCTTGAAATCAGGAGTCGCCTGGCGTAGGACATCGTCGAAACTCTCTCTCTTGCGGACGCGACCTACGACTCTGCCGACATATTCATCAAACAGTTCGTCTGTCGAGCCCGGCCGCTTTTCATAGGGGCGGGTGCGCCAGAGCAACCTCTGCAGATAGTCAATAGCGACGCACCCCTTCCAGGCCAGGCGGGCAAAACGGGGGCTAACGTCTGTGTCTCGATAGGCATTGTTCGACACAGTCGTCCGTATGGGAAGGTCAATGCCCACGTCCTTGAGTATTCTCCGTTGTTCCAGGGCGTATTTTCCAAAGCGGCAGGGACCGTATGCCCCGGCCATGACTGCCTCGACGTTCTTGAGGTCGGCACCATCCTCGTAGCTGAATCTCATGAAGTCGCCCAGGGTTACCCGATAGGGTAAGCACTCCACGCCCGATGTCACCCGGTCCGCATAGAGTAGATTGCGTTCGTCTGCCTCGGGAAGGACAATCGCCCTTACGCCGCTGCCCTCGAGAAGGGCAGCCACAAGCTCGATGTGCGGTGCCATCCTGGGTATGATAAAGGTCTTCTTCGTATCAATGACGGTAGACGCGCACCGATAGATATCCTCAGGTCGGACTTTGCGCGGCTGGGCGGCATGAGTGAACCCTGTGATTGTGTCGACGAAGGCTTCGAGGCGGGTAACGATACCTGCCTCAGCGGCATGCTCGTCTATTTCCAATTGCCCCAGGGGCTTGCCCCCCATGATATCTTCTACTATGTGCAGGATGAAGGAATTGGGGCCGCATCCGAAGTTTGTCAGCCACAACCCATAAAGGTGGGGATCCGAGGCGGTTATGGCAGCGCCGGCTATATATTTGCTCTCATAGAACCAGTAGGGGCGGTCGGAGTAATCCCCGGGATTCACCGAATCGAGGGGCAAGAAGTCCAGCGGTATGGGCACGACACCGAGCTGAGCAAGTTTCTCTGCTATACCCAGATTCGCCCCTGCATCCTGGGACATATAAGACCTGGCGAAGAGAACCACGCCCAGCTGGTCTCTCTGGCGTAATTGCTCCAACGATTCCTTACCCAGCGCTGCGATGTCGGTCTCGAATCTCCGCTGAGACTCTATGCCGGCGAGGGCTGCTTCCTTGCCTTTTTTCCTGCTGAACCCCATCTTGACAGCAACATCGGCAAGGTTCTTTATCGCGTCGGCGTTGCCCCGACTGAAATCGAGTACAGGTATGAGTATGCGCTCTCCCAGGTCAACTGCCTGGCGGATTATGAACGGGGAGGCCTGGACCAGAGGACACGAGTATTTCTGGTTTGCATCATCATCCTTGCTACCCAGGCGAATAGCGCACGGGTAGAGTATGTAATCTGCATCCTTAAGCATTGCGGCGTGTCCGTGGAGAAGCTTGACAGGGAAACAACTATCGGTGTAGCTCAACTCGATGGCTTGCCCCATGATCTCGCTGGTGGTCTGACTGGAAAGGACAACCCTGGCGTCGAGCGCGTTGAGGAATCCGATGATGAGAGGAGCCAAGTCGTATACCAGCAGCGCTCTGGGGATTCCCACCGCAGGTCCAGTGCCGGAATCCTTCTTGTATTCCCGAAAGAGCAGTTGCTCTCGCTTATCGAAGAACGTCTCTCTCTTGGCATGGCTGGCCACGGCATCGTACTTATCGCACCGGCTGCCGTAGTAACTGGATTCTGCGCCCGGCATCTCCATGCGGGTGATAGTGCAGTTGTTGTCGCACCCCTTGCACACGAACGTAGTAAGCTTACACTCGCTATCCACAACCTCCTGAAAGCCATGAAACTTCGACTCCGGGCCAGCCATGGCCTCTTTGGCCAGGAGCGCTGCGCCTATGGCGCCGCTGACCTCCTTGTGTTCCGCCACGGTCAGCGTTTTTCCTTCCAGTTGCTGGTGAAAGGCGGAGACTACGGCCTTGTTGTAGAAGACCGCTCCGGT
>SOJB01000064.1 GCA_004376695.1 Dehalococcoidia bacterium
TCATTCTGCGTTTTATGGAGGGGTTTGAGTTTGCTGAAATCGCTTCTCTCTTGAAGAAGAAAGAGGGGAATGTCAGGGTCATCCTCCACCGGGCCCTGATGAAACTCCGTAATATCCTGGAAAAGGAGGGATAAGAGAATTGAAAAAGCGTGAAGACATGCTTGTCCAGTACGTTGAGGATGTCAAAGGAGGCAGCTCTAGCATCGAAGATTGCCTGAACAGGTATCCGTCTGTGCGTGAGCAACTGGAGCCACTACTGAAGATTGCTATTGAGATTCAGAACAGAAGAGGGAACAGAGTTGAGCAGATTCGAGGACATACTTGTCCAGTGTATTGATGATATAAAGGCGGGCAGGTCCAGCATCGAGGACTGCCTGAGTAGATATCCGTCTCTGCGTGAGCAACTTGAGCCACTGCTGAGGATTGCCCTTGAGATCCACGAGACACCGGATGTCAAGCCCTCTCCCGCCTTCAAGATAAAGGCTCGGGTTCAGCTTATGGACCAGATTCATGATAGGGAGGCTGGAACAAAGCGGGCGTTGGTTCGTTATGGCAGTCGGAGGAAGCCAACACAGTACAGAAGGAGGTTCAGCATGGCAGGTATCATTATTGCGATCGTACTGGCTCTTTCCACGGTGGGTGGAGGTACAGCCTATGCCTCACAGGCCAGTCTGCCCGGAGACGCCCTCTACCCGGTCAAACTCGGTACGGAGCAAGTGAGAATGATGTTGCCGGGCGACGACGTTGCCAAAGCGGAACGAGCTCTCAGCTTCGTTGAGAGGCGAGTGGAAGAGATAGTTGCCCTGGCTGAAGCAGGACGTGTCCAGCACATGGGCCTGGCTGTGGAAAAACATGATGACGCCTTGAAGAGGGTGTTGGCTAGAATGGAGCTGGCAGGCGATGGAGAACTGGTTGCAGGAAACATAACGGCCTTGGTGGGTGAGGCTACTGCAAAGCACCTTTCTGTACTGGATACGGTCTATGACATGGTGCCTGACGGAGCGAAGCCAGCCATAACACGCGCAAGAGAGGCATCGTTGAAGGGACAGCAAACTGCCCTGGCAGCTCTGGCATGGAACAACCCTGTAGGGGCGACTGAGATGAACCTGCAGGCGATGAACGGTCGGCTGAACAGGGCCAGAACAATGGCTGAACACGGCAACAGCGAAGAGATGGAGAATGCCCTCGCTCTGTTCAAAGAGATGGGCATGGTCGGCGAAGATATCGCCCAGATCGCACAGGAGGCAGGCATAAGCGTGATCGAGGTGGAAGAACTGCTAGCTCAAGCAAACGCCAGACATTTGTCCATTCTGGATGACCTGAATGACAGGGCTCCGCACCAAGCTGGGCCGGCTATAGCGAGAGCACGCCAGGCATTAATGAACCGATTCCGAAACTGCCTTATGGCGCTGGCTAATGAAAACCCGGCAAGGGCTATGGAGATCAATCTGACAGCCATGAGAGAAAGGTTGGGCAGGGCTGAGGCGAGGGCTGAGTATGTTGAGGAAGTGGAAAGTGCGCTGGAGCAGTTTGAGACGATGGCCGAATTCGGTGAAGAGATCTCCCGTATGGCACAGGAAGTAGGCAAAGATGAAGAGAAGGTGGAAGAACTCCTGATCGAGGCAACCTCCGTACAATTGGAAGTGCTGATTGAGGTCTGGGAAAGAGTGGCGGAACAGGCCAGACCAGCCATAGAGAGAGTGATGGCTAAGGCGTTGATACGTCATGAGAAGAGAGTCCGGACACTGGAGCAGAGAGGAATTGAAGCTCCTGAGCTTCCGGTCATGCCGCCAATGGTACGCGAACGGGTGGAACAAAGGATACGGGAGCAAAGGATATGGGAGGAAAGGGAGGGAATGCTGGGCAGAACAGCGTCGCCTGGGGCTCCCGGTCGTGTGTCATGCCCCCGTTGCAGGAGTTAGTAGACTCGGCACGGTCATTGTGAGGCGATCGAGGAGAATTGCAGTATATTACATAGTCGATTCGTCCGGAAACTGGTGAACCAGCGTATGGCGTAGTATTCAGAACCTACCGTTCTGAGTTTGGAGGTGCACAAGCGGTATGATAGTAAAGGCCAGACTGAGTCTAAAGAGAGAGCAGAACTAAAGAATCCAGAAGAAAAGGAGGACAAGCATGAAGAAATCCTTATTAACGGGGATTATTTTGGCGGTGCTGGCTTCATCGCTGGTTATTCTGGTGGTACTGGCTGCACCAGGAGTAGGTTGTAGACAAGCAGTAGAAACAGGAACCTTAAGACTCTATCTTTGCGATGCGCCGACAGACGCTAAGAATATTACAGGTGTTTATATTACTATTGATGAAATCCAATATCATCGAGATGGTCAATGGCTAACTTGCGAAGAATTCGTAGGCCCCGAAACATATGACTTATTGGAATTAACCGGGGGAAATTCCACTTTATTAGGTGAGTTGACATTACCTTCTGGGAATTACACTCAAATTCGCTTTATGCTGGATATTCCAGAAATGGGCTCGCCCCCATCCAGTCCGGGCTGTTATATCGAATTTGCTGATAACTCCACCGAGCCTCTCTTCCTCCCGAGCGGTGGAGAGACGGGTTATAAAGCGATAGGCCAATTCAGAGTGCCTGTTAATGGAACTGTGGAGGTTACAGCGGACTTTGATGTGCGTGAAGCTGTGGTCGTAGCGCATTCTTTCTACATCTTAAAGCCAACAATCAAGCTGATAGTCAACGACTAAGCTGGAAGTATCCGTAGCTCAATTACAAATGCTTCTAACTACACCGACATGATTGTTTCTGCTTACGGAGATAGAAGTTGGGCCGACACAGAAGCCGATGACCCAGTTGATGAAGAGTCCAGATTTCCTGATGCAATTACCAGCGGGAAGATGTGTGACGAGGGCGATTACGTGCTGGCCTTACTAGCCGCTGGAACTTACGACCTGGTTGTCACCGGATATAACGGTGCAGACTTCGGAGAGATACTGGGTTTCATATCTGATGTAGTAGTTGTAAGCGGACCAACCCCAACAATCGTGGATGCAGACACTGACGATCTAGAGGATAGCCTGTAATAATCGTCAGCATAATCTCGTATAGAACTCGCCTCCCTTGATGACAGAAGGGGAGGGTCAGGGTGAGAATGGATTTCCCCCTTCCCTTGACTCTCTCCTTTTGAGGGAAGGAGGATTACAATCATCTGTGTAGTTACCTATCATATTCTCGTTTTGAAAAGAACCGAATCGCTGCTATAATAGCCCAACCTTGTCCCTGAAGAAGCGCCCTGCAATTCTTTTGTCTGCTGGAATCGCGCTCTGTTTGCTCACCGCGTCCGGATTGAGTTGCGTAGTCTACCGCCAGAGCCCCACTGCTGGCCACGCATCGCCGAGAACAGAGTCTGAATCCAGACCTTTTATCACGGCCGAATGCTCATCGGTTAAGGAATGCTTACAGGAAATCCTCGGTGTCCCTCCTTATGAACCTACTAAGGATGGCTTTGATGCCATCCGGGACTGGGTTGCTTACAACATAGAGTATGAACCCGATGAAGAGCGAGCAGGAACGAGCGACGATTGGCAGAGACCGAAGGAGGTCTTGACCGATCCGCGTGTCGGGGATTGCGAGGACTTTTCGCTGCTACTATGTGCTCTCCTTAGAGCCTACGGCGTAGGTGCCGAGCGGGTATTTGTGGTTATTGGTGCTGACGGCACAGATGGTGCGCATGCCTTCCTGATAGAGGATTGGTATCTGGACGGGAGATGGCGACTGATAGAGCCACAGGCTCCTGTTCAGCTTCGTCAGGGTTTTCCCGTGTTCCGTCTCATGGATTCCGGGTTAGACAAATATGAAATTGTTGTGGCCTTCAACGACCTCTACTACTACGAGGAGTCATTTCCGTGGGATGAGGACCAGGAAGACTCCTGGACACTGAACAGAATGATAAGGGCCGCGGGCAGTGTTACACAGCGTCTGTCGCAACTCCTGGCGTACTTGCTCGGACTCCTCTCCGATGAGAACCAGCAGGATGTGTCGCGGCCTAATGACAATACCCTGGTTTTGAGAACCTCTCCAGCTTCTTCCTCAAGGCTATCAGATTAACCACATCTTCCTTGTTGTACTCCAGCAACAAACTCAAGGCCTTTCTGTCCTTGTCAATCTGGTATCTCCACCACAGCGCCACCGCCTCTGCTCCACCAATGTCCTGCACCCGTCGAGGGATGTTCAACTGCCGCTCTACCGCCTTAAAGCCACCGTACAAATTGCTTCTCCAGCAATCGTACATCAGGTCATGATGATGAAAATGGTCGCTCAGATTCACTCCCAGACGGAGATGGATAAAGGGAAGGTCAAAGCGGCTGCCGTTGTATGTGTAGATTGTATCGGCCCGACTCAAGCTCCTCAGTAAACTGGCGCTGGTTACATCGCCCCCCACAAGTTGAACGAATCTGCTACCGCTATCGTTGGCCAAACAGATACCAATAACTGTTATGTCGTCGGAAAAATAGGATAGGCCTGTGGTTTCAATGTCAAGATAAGCGTCAAATTGCCGATGCAACCTATCGCATTCCTTTCGGATAAGCCTCTTCTGTCATATAATAGCATATAGTCGGGATAACGGTATCAATCCGTTTACGAGCAAGCAGGCACCCATCCAGACAACCATTGAAGGAGAGCGAATATGAGAGATTGCACTGTGGAGCAGAACAAGGCGGAATGCAATTGCACCTACGAGCCATGTAGCAGGAAAGGCGTTTGCTGCCAATGCGTCAGCTATCACCGGCGATTAGGCGAACTACCGGCGTGTTTTTTCGTTGAATATGTGGAGAGGACTTATGACCGCTCTATTGAAGCATTCATCAAGAGCTATCAGAAGAGAGAACAGTAAACGACAGCCCGGACTGGTCGGGCGGGTTGCCCAACACTCTGTTATACTTCTGTCAATATGCCGAGAATAGGTGATCGAGCTGACGATAGGCTTCGACCTGTGCGCATAATTCTGGGATACCAGACTTTTGCCGAAGGTTCGGCTTTAATCGAACTTGGGCAAACGAGAGTTCTGTGTTCTGTGAGCATGGACGAAAGGGTGCCGGGGTTTCTCAGGGGCGGTGGTCAAGGTTGGGTCACTGCAGAGTATGCCATGTTACCTCGCTCCACGGTTACTCGAACGCCCCGTGATAAGGCAGAAGGAAGAAGCCAGGAAATACAACGGCTGATCGGTCGCAGTCTGAGGGCAGTGACCAGCTTGGCCGTCCTCGGAGAAAGGACGTTTGTCGTAGATTGCGATGTGCTGCAGGCAGACGGCGGTACCAGAACAGCAGCTATCACCGGTGGATGGGTTGCGCTTTATCACGCCTTCCATCACCTGAGAAAACAGGGTGTTTTGCCGTCTATGCCGCTGAACAAGATGATAGCGGCCACCAGCGTGGGCATTGTTGACGGCAAGACGCTACTCGACCTTTGCTACGAAGAAGACCACAAGGCTGAGGTCGATTTCAACGTGGTGATGACCGACACGAACGAGTTTGTGGAAATCCAGGGAACTGCCGAGCGCAAACCTTTCTCCAAAGAAACTGCTGATGCCTTGCTTTCTTTGGCCCGGCAAGGAATAGATAAGCTGTTCAGAATACAGAAGGAAACCTTGCGGGCCCTGTCTTAGACATGCATCCGGATTTCTCACTTGTGACTGCGAGGTCATTGACAGCGTTATTGTTTGCACCCCCAGCCACTCTGTGTTAGATTTGCCTTCTAAATCTGCACAAAATGCTTTATACTTTGGTTTCACTGCAATCGATTCGAGGTTCTTTGGGACGATGACCCAGGTGGAGTTAGCGCGGAAAGGAATTGCCTCACCCCTCGTGAAGTCCGTAGCCGATAACGAAGGGGTGAAGGTCGATTTCATCATGAAGGGGTTGACCGACGGTAAAACCGTGATCCCGGCCAATGCCAGGCATGCGAACGTCAGCCCCTGCGGGATAGGCGTCGGGCTGAAGACCAAGGTCAACGCCAATATAGGCACATCATCTGGACTTTGCGATCTGGACACCGAACTGAGGAAGTTGCAGACTGCCATCTGTTTTGGTGCCGACACTGTGATGGATCTGAGCACCGGGGGCGACATCTCGGCTATTAGGAGAGCTATTTTGATGAACAGCACCGTGCCGGTGGGTACGGTACCCATCTATCAGGCCGGCATTGAAGCTATCGAGAATCGCGGTGCCATAGTGAGCATGACCGCCGATGATATCTTCGCCGTAATCCGACAGCACGCTGAGGACGGGGTGGATTTCATGACCCTGCACTGCGGGGTGACCCAGGCATCTGTAACCAGGCTGAAGAAGGATAGCAGGGTGACTGATGTAGTGTCTCGAGGAGGGGCATTTCTCATCGGTTGGATGCTCCATCACGATAGGGAAAACCCCCTTTATCAGTACTATGATCGGCTGTTGGAGCTGGCTCTTGAATACGATTTCGCTTTAAGCCTGGGCGATGGCCTGCGTCCAGGATGTTTGGCTGATGCAACCGACAGAGCTCAAGTCGAAGAACTGATTATTCTAGGTGAACTAGTAGAGCGCTCCAGAGAAGCTGGCATTCAGGCCATGGTAGAGGGGCCCGGGCATTTGCCGGTCGACCAGATTGTCGCTAATGTTCAACTAGAGAAAAGCCTCTGTCGCGGTGCCCCTTTCTACGTCCTTGGTCCTCTAGTGACGGATGTAGGCGCTGGTTACGACCATATAACTGGTGCGATTGGGGGAGCAATCGCTGCTGCTGCTGGCGCGGATTTTCTGTGCTATGTTACCCCCAGTGAGCATCTTTCGCTCCCCAATGTAGAAGACGTTAAGGAGGGCGTAATCGCCTCACGCATAGCTGCTCATGCTGCCGATATCGTCAAGGGTGTAGAGGGTGCCAGGGAGTGGGATGAACAGATGTCCAGGGCGCGCAAGGCTCTTGATTGGAAAACTCAGGCCAGTTTGTCTCTTGACCCAGACCTGTCGCGGCAAGTCCATGGCAAGATACCTGTTGACGGAGCCACTTGTAGTATGTGCGGGAAGTACTGCGCTATGGCAATCATAGAAGAACATCTGGGCATCTCGGCTACCAAGTGCTGACAGGGATTGCCTCGCCATAGACGCGGTGACCTTTCAAGATGAAGACAGAAATAGTACCCGTTGGCACGGAGATTCTGCTGGGCAACATAGTTGATACTGACTCTTCCTTTCTGGCTAATCAACTGTCTATGCTGGGAATCGACCTGTATTTCATCTCTACGGTAGGCGACAATCGGGAGAGGTTGGTTGATACCCTGACGCGAGCTTGGGAGAGGGCAGACCTTATCATAGTGACTGGCGGGTTGGGACCTACCCAGGACGATATTACCCGTGAGGCTATTGGCCAGTTGGTGGGAGAGGAACTGAGGGTTGACGAGGACCTATGGCAGGAGTTGCAGGGTTTGTTCAGGCACCATCCGGGGAAGATACCGCAAAGCAATATGAGACAGACAGCAATCATCCCTTCGGCTCAGGCGATTCCCAATCGTATGGGCACGGCGCCCGGTTGGTGGGTTGAGAAGGACAATCATATAATCGTAGCCCTGCCGGGGCCGCCCGACGAGATGAAACTGATGTGGCAGGAGGGCGTTCAGCCCAAACTGGAACAGAGAGTAACCGGAGAGGTTATCCTGTCCCGGACAATCAAGACTTTCCGGCTCGCCGAAGCTAGGGTAGAGGAGCTGGTGACGCCTCTGTTGAAACTGTCCAATCCTACCTTGGCAACTTATATCCACCCGGATGGTGTCTATTTGCGCATCACGGCCAAAGCGAGGGAAAGGGAAGAAGCTCAGCGCCTCATTTCGCGAAGCGAAGAGCGTATTCGGAAGATTCTCTCCCCTCACATTTGGGGTGTCGATGACGATACACTGGACTCCGTTGTCGGAGAGTTACTCAAGGCCAAGAACCTGAGTCTGGCCACCATGGAATCGTGCAGTGAGGGACTTCTGTGTAGCACTATTGCCGGTGGCCGGGATAGCCGTCGTTATTTCAAAGGGGGACTGCTGGCGTGTTGTGATGAGGCTAAGATCGCTTGCGGTGTCGGTGTATCCATGATTGAAGCCTACGGAGGAGAGAGTACTGAGGTGTCTAAGGCAATGGCTGAAACCGCGCGCACTAAACTGCAAGCTGATATCGGCATAGGCCTTGGTGGCAATATGAATCCCGATGCGAATTCGGGCGATGCATTCACGGGTCTGAGCAGTGATAGGTTTGAGCAGAGCTTCACCCACGTGCTCCGCGGAAATCACGCAAGAATGAAACAAAGGTCAGTCTGTGCTGCTCTCTTCGATCTAAGGAAGATATTGCTTGAGGAGGTCTAATGCACTTAATGATAGACGGATATTCCAGCGACCAGGGAATTCTCCGGGACGAGGCTTTTCTTCGGAGCTTCCTCGAAGACTATCCTGCCAAGATAGGAATGACCAGGATTTCGCCACCGTACGTGCTTAAATACGTGGGACCGGTGCTGGATGACTGGGGAATATCCGGGTTTGTTTTCATCGCCGAAAGTCACATCGGCATCCATACCTTTGCTGAACAGAATTACGTAAACATAGATGTTTTCTCTTGCAGGGGATTTGATGCTGACAAAGCAGTCAATGATTTCCGCGATGGATTCCGGCTTGTCAAACTGAGAACCTGCCTGATCGATAGAAAATGGCCCAAAGTAGAACCTGCGACCGACAATCCGCAGAGTTTCATCTACCTACCATGAATGAACGAGACTGTCATCCCGAGGCCTTCGCTTATTGGCATGAGGGGGCGTTCTTGTCGCGCCGGGTCTTTGCGGGATTGGCATCACCCTATTCAGATTTGCACCGAGCCAGAACTGTGATTGTGCCTGTCCCGTACGACGGCACAAGTGAATGGCGAAGCGGATCTCGCCACGGCCCGCAGGCCATAATCGATGCCTCACAGTATCTGGAGCTTTATGACATAGAGATGGACCGCGAGATCTCTGAGGTCGGTATTTGCACCCTGCCCGAGGTAGAACCTTTACTGAACAGCCCACAGGATATGATCGATAGGGTTTATCAAGTGACTAAGAGCTTAATACAAAAGGAGAAATTCGTCGTGCTGCTTGGCGGAGAGCACTCGCTCTCTCTGGGCGCAGTCCGGGCTTTTGGGGAAGCATTTCCTAAGCTTTCCGTGCTGCAGCTGGATGCCCATGCCGATCTTCGAGATGAATATTTGGGGACCAGATACAGCCAGGCCTGTGTTATGCGCCGTATCTCTGAGCTTTGCCCTATCTCTCAGGTGGGAGTGCGCAGTCTTAGCCTCGAAGAAAAGCAATTCCTGACACAGAACAAGCTGATTCCCTTCTACATGTCTGATTTGGCATCCAGTGCGACCTACATAGACCGAATACTCGACTCGCTCAGCGAGGATGTTTACGTCACCATAGATGTGGATGTTCTGGATCCTTCGATCATGTCGGCAGTAGGCACCCCTGAACCCGATGGCATGTCCTGGCGGCAACTGCTCGATATTGTCGAATCGGTAGCCAGTCGAAAGCGCGTGGTTGGCTTTGACTTGATGGAGTTTTGCCCCGCGGAAGGGCCGGGTTCTTGCGCTTTTCTGTTGGCTAAAATGGCTTACAAGCTTATCGGTTCTGCTGTGCTACGAGAGGGACGATGAGGGGTCATATAAGTTTGGGTAGAATCTTCGGTATTCCGCTACGGCTGCATTATACCTGGTTCATCATCTTCACTCTGGTTACGTATTCACTGGTGCGCTACGCCGTAGGTCAGGCTTACCCTATAGAGCAGGGAATAATCCTGGGCATATTAACCAGCATCCTCTTCTTTGCTTCCATCCTTACACATGAACTAGCTCACAGTGTTCTTGCTATTCGTAACAACATACCGGTCAGAGAGATCACGCTTTTTGTTTTCGGTGGCGTTTCTCAGATAACTAAAGACGCGACTAGCCCGAGAGCGGAATTCTCAGTAGCTGTGGTCGGTCCTTTGACCAGCCTGGCTATGGCCGGCATTTTCTACGGGCTGCACCTTTTGCTGGCAGGAACTCAGCAAACCCTGGCGGCTAGTCTAATGCAGTGGCTGGCCCTCATAAATGTGGTTCTGGCTTTGTTCAACTTGATCCCTGGCTTTCCCCTGGATGGGGGCAGGATACTTCGCGCCATTGTGTGGCAAAGAACCCGCGATTACCACAAAGCAACCCGCATCGCTGCCAGGGTGGGACAAGGGATAGCTTACGCCTTTATCGCCGCAGGCATTGCCCTTATCATTCTTTTTCGCGAATTCTGGTTCAGCGGCTTATGGTTAGTACTAATTGGCTGGTTCCTTCAGGATGCAGCCAGGGCAAGTTATCAGCAGGTCTTACTCCGCGATGCCCTTATTGGTATCACAGCAGGCCAAGTTACGGACTATAGTTGTCCCCTAATCCCTCCCGATATGAACTTAGGAGATGTAGTCCAGCGGTATGTAATGCCCACAGGGCGAAGCTGCCTTCTGGTAACCCGGGGAGGTGAACTGGAGGGCATGGTAACCTTGCAGCACATAAAGAGAATCCCTCGTGCTCGCTGGCCCGTCACCTCTGTGAGGGATATCATGACCCCGGCCGGAAGACTGAAGGTAGCTCATGCTGATCAGGATGTCTTGAGCGTGCTCCAGGATATGGAAGGAGAAAGCGCCAATCATATACCGGTAACTGAAGGGGGGCGTGTCGCCGGGGTAATAAGTCGAGAGGAGCTGATTCGCTTTCTGCGCACCCGAACCGCGTTCGGGACAAGATCAACACCTGGATAGCTATTATCGAGACGCTAGAGCAATATCTCCCATCCAAGAAGGTTCATCCCAGGGTTTCTTGTCAGCCAGCTGCTGTTGGGTGATGTGTCTCGTGTCATTCGAGGGGAATTCGGTATCTGAAGTGAGCCGCCAGGGACTCGAACCCTGAACCTGCTGATTAAGAGTCAGCTGCTCTACCTGTTGAGCTAGCGGCCCGGAGCGACAATGTTAGCACTAAGCAATAGTTCAAGCAAACAGAGCCATAACGAGTGAACTGACTTGATGGTTTGTGGTACAATCAACCTCTGCTGATGAAGATCTTCCGCGAAGTTGGTATAGCCGTTCTCATCGCCATAGCCATCTTTGTCTTCCTCCAGTTTAATATACAGAGCTATACTGTGCGATATGGCAGTATGCTGCCTAATATCAAAGAAGGTGACTGGATCATGGTCAGTAAGGCAAGTTACTTCATCTCCGATCCGCAGCGAGGAGATGTAATAGTCTTCAGCCCCCCATTTGATTCCCCGCATCCTTATATCAAACGCGTGATCGGCCTGCCTAGCGACATCATAGAGGTCAAGGATAATAAGGTCTTCGTTAACGGGATCCCCCTTGAGGAGGAATATACCATGGCAGAGCCAGACTATGAGATGCAGGTAATAGAAGTTCCTGCAGACGAATACTTCGTTCTCGGTGACAATCGCAACAACAGTAACGACTCACGTTATGGTTGGACAGTGGCGCGGGGCGATATCATTGGCAAGGCCTGGTTCACCTACTGGCCGGCAGGAAGATGGACGGTGATTAAGCATTATGGGTATCCGGAGCTAAGTATGGCAGGTGAGCCAGAAACGGCCGTGAGCCATCCAACTGAGGCATGACTTGACTGACGAGGTGCTGAACCTATTCAGAGCCGCTGGAGCAATCAAGGAAGGCCATTTCTTGCTCGCCTCCGGTCTGCATTCACCCGTGTACTGGGAGAAGTTCCGTATATTGCAGCGCCCGCGTGTTACGGGAAAGCTGTGTCGCGTTATTGCACAGCACTTCAGAGGACAGACGATAGACGTAGTTGCGGGGCCGACGACTGGCGGAATCATCCTTGCCTTCGAAACGGCGCGACAGCTAGGAGTGAGGAGCATCTTTGCCGAGAAGGAGGGAGCGGTAAGGCTATTCCGGCGCGACTTTGAAATCGCGTCTGGCGAACACGTCCTTGTTGTTGACGACATCGTGACCACGGGAAACTCGCTTAGAGAGACGCTAAACGCCATCGATAGACTGGGAGGAATTGCCGTCGGCATCGGTGTGCTCGTCGACCGCAGTGAGAAGAGCGTCGTTCTAGACCTGCCTCTTTTCAGTTGCCTTCGTTCTCCCACCGTGGCCTATTCCCCTAGTGAATGCCCTCTTTGTGCTGCTCACATCCCTCTGTCCAAGCCCGGTGCCGCGACGTAGCAGGTAGCTGCCACTGAGATTGGCTCGTACGGGCAGATCGGGATTCATCACGGCTCCTGGCAATGACTGGAGACAGGTGGTGTTGGGCATGAAGTGAGGCGACAGATGTCCTGGGGACCATGGCATCGGTCGGAGGCCCAAGCATGACGGGCCAACCGCCGAGAGCATGTGGCTTGACACTCGAATGAGGAAAACCTAAAATATCGCTGATGCCGAGGTAGCTCAGGTGGTAGAGCAGCGGACTGAAAATCCGCGTGTCGGTGGTTCGACTCCACTCCTCGGCACCATGTACGTGGTAATCTCGAGCAACCTGAGCAGAGAACAGAAGACGATCCTGGCCGTAATGCTCGTAATGGAGCGCCTACAGAGACCGTGAGAACTTCCCCACAGCGGGCAAGAGAGTGATGGAAGCCGAAGTGGCGGAATGGTAGACGCGGCAGTCTCAAAAACTGTTGGGGGGCAACCCCCGTGTCGGTTCGAGTCCGACCTTCGGCACCACGATCTCGGGTTCGCGGAGGTGTCATAGTGTCAGGTCCGTATAAAGTGCACGTAGAGATAACCTCCATAAAAGGAGGGTGTCCCCTGGGGCACAAGGTGGGTCACGCATGGTTAGTTGAAGGTGGGAAGACGCCAGGCGGTGTTTGTGCTGCCGCTTGGAATGCTGTCTTCCCCTATGTTAGAGTGCTCTCAGCCGGGGGCGACTTCGATTGGGCTAAGGACAAGGATGTAATGTCCTTTGCCTGCCCTGATGCGGAGAACGCCGCTGTCTTTGAATTGAGGAGACTTAGAGATTGAAGTGCCGGGTTGTGTAGTGGTAGCACAGAGGACTTTGGATCCTTTAGCCCAGGTT
>SOJB01000017.1 GCA_004376695.1 Dehalococcoidia bacterium
GTCATGGCAGGCGAATAGACTGCACCACCAGCAGTAGGCCCCATAATCGCGGAGAGCTGAGGGATAACTCCTGAAGCCGCCGAATTCCGGAAGAATATCTGCCCATAGCCTGAAAGGGCATCAACACCCTCCTGAATCCGGGCTCCGCCGGAATCATTGAAGCCGACTATGGGAATACCACACTTCATAGCCAAATCCATTACCTTGCATATCTTCTTGGCATGCATCTCACCTAGTGTCCCACCCATGGAGGTGAAATCCTGGGAAAACGCACACACCTTGCGACCATCTACCGTCCCATATCCAGTGATGACTCCCTCTGCAGGAACGACAGCTTTATCCATGCCGAAGGAAGTAGCTCGATGCCGAACAAACAAATCAAGCTCGTGAAAGTTGCCAGGGTCAAAAAACAGGTCGAGCCTTTCACGAGCAGTCAGTTTTCCCGATTTGCGCTGTTTCCCCACCCGTTCCGGACCTCCCATGGCCTTTTCTTTGTTTTCCTTATCATTCAGTTCTCTCAATCTCTGAGCAACCGTGTCCATCAAATCCCCCCTTACTGGCTGAGTTCGCGACAAACCAGAATATCATAGCTCCGATCTGCAACTAAAGCAACCTTGAGCCAGAAGACTGCCACCGGGACTCGCCAATTCTATTCCACCTGAGTCGCTTGAAATCGCCTCCGGTTCTCGTCCGCCTAACGGCGCCTCGATTCTTGAGGAAATGACAGCCTTATCCACGGATATGCCCAGAGTCTTCTTCCATTAGGGCCTGGCTCTTGGGCTCACAGTTACGGGTGTTGCGGGCGTTACGGGCAGTTGTGCTACTATGTTCCATGATTGCAGCTTGAGCTTGATTTCGGGCATGATGCCTACCATCAACCTAACTACAGAGCGAACCTGCACTCAGACCCAAGAGCTTGACAGCTTGGTTCAGAATGATAAGATGGAGGGGGCTTTGAAACCACAACTGATTGCGATAGACGGTCCTGTGGCAGTCGGCAAGAGCACTGTAGGCTCAGTGCTAGCAAGAAGACTGGGCTATGTTTTCTTCGATACAGGTATGATATATCGAGCGTTTACCTGGAAGGTTCTCGAATCAGGTGTTTCTCCGACAGACGAAGAGAAGATATGTCAGTTGGCAAACATGACCAAATTTGAGTTTGTCGCCGTACGGGAATGGCTTCTATCGCCCCTCATTGATGGCGAAGATGTCTCCTCCAAGCTGCTTTGCCCTGAAGTAGAAGAACAGGTTCCCCTGACATCGAAGATAGGCGGAGTACGCCAAGCACTGGTATTGGAACAGCGCAGATTGGCCAGGCGAGGAAAGGTGATCATGGCAGGCAGGGACATTGGCACAGTTGTCCTGCCCTGGGCAGAACTGAAGATCTTCCTCACCGCTCCCACCGAAGAGAGGGCCAAGCGCCGTTACAGGGAACTACTGGCGGGAGGGTTGAACGCGAGTCTAGAAACTGTGCTCAGCGACCTGAAGAGACGAGACGAGATGGATATCCGTAGAGCCATCTCACCACTTAGACCCGCTGAGGATGCCATAATAGTCAATACAGAGGGACTTAGCCTAGAGCAAGTCGTGGACAGGATTTACGCTCTGGCGGCAGATCTATGACGTTCTCTCAGAAGTTTGTCTCAACCGTATTCAGGCCTTTGCTCAATACTCTCTTCCGCTGGGAAGTAGTAGGAAGAGAAAATGTGCCCTTGACCGGTTCCCTCATACTGGCAGCCAACCACGTGCATGTCCTTGATCCCCTCTTTCTAGGGTTTGGCTTTCCACGCTGGATTAACTTCATAGCAAAGGAAGAACTCTTTCGATCTCCCTTTTTAGGACCCTGGCTTCGCTGGGCCGGATCCTTCTCCATACATCGCGGAGGGAAAATCAGGGAGAAACAAGAGGTGCTTAAGAGCGCTACCGACGCACTGGAAAGAGGATCAATGCTCGGAGTGTTCCCGGAGGGCAGCCGAAGCCGCGACGGCAAACTTAGAAAGGGCAAACCAGGCTGCGCAGTTATAGCTTCGCAAGCAGGTGTTCCGATTCTTCCCGTCGGCATCGTCGGCACAGACAGGATTAAGGGCATAAGCTGGCTATGGAAGCGTCCCGGCATAGTTGTCAACATCGGCAAACCTTTCAAGCTTCCTCCCACTCATGGCAAGGCGAGCAAATCGCAAAGGCGATTGCTGACCACACGAATAATGACGGAAATCGCCGCCCTTCTGCCGCCAGAATATCGAGGCGCATACAGAGAACATGAAGATTGAGAAAGCTGAGAAACTGGGCCTGTGCTTCGGCGTCAGGCGAACCATCAAGCTGCTGAAAGAGGCGGTTGATAAGTATGGAGAGATAGAAACCCTTGGGCCTCTGGCACACAACCGCCTGCTCGTGGAAGCATTGGCCGAGCTAGGAGTGAAGCCCATAAAGCATCTCGACGGAGTTCAAGGCAGATTCCTGGCTATCACAACTCATGGTGTAAGCCCACTGGTATTGTCTGAGATCATGGCTCGTCAGATTCATATCATTGACACCACCTGCCCGATAGTTCGCAAAGCGCAGGACACGGCCAAGGAACTAGCCGAGGCCGGTTTCGAGGTCGTCATCTTCGGGGAAGCACAGCACTCCGAGGTGAAAGGACTGCTAGGCTGTACAGGAGAGAAAGGTATAGCCGCTCTCAACATGAAGCAGATAGATAGCTGGGGAAAATCACCATCGCGCCTGGGCATTATCTCCCAGACAACCCAGACGCGAAGTGCCTTTATCGAATTTGTCGGGCAGCTTGTCGGTACGGTTGGTCCTGAGATCAAGGAAATGCGCCTGATCAACACTTTATGTCAAGTAACACAGGCGCAACAGGAGGCTGCCATGAGACTAGCTCGCAGAAGTCAACTAATGGTAGTGATAGGCGGTAGCAACAGTGCCAATACCAGGCACCTTGTCGAGACATGTTCATCTCTCGTGGAAACTCACCTGGTAGAAAGGGCAGACGAGGTTGATGAATCCTGGTTCGCCGGCAAGCATCACGTTGGCATCACCGCAGGAGCCTCCACCCCAGATGAAGCTGTGGAGGAGTTGATAGCCAAGTTGAGGTCCTTATGATCTTCAGCCAAGCCCACCACTCAGTTGCCTGCCACCAATGAGGTGAAGATGAAGGTGAGGCACCTGCTGCCCCCCCTGAGAGCCGCAATTTATGACCAAGCGATACCCCCTTTCGGCTATCCCCTCCTTCTCAGCCAACTTTCTAGCTATCATTATTAGACGCCCGGCAAGCTCCTGCTGTCCTTCCATGAGCCGGGCAGCAGATGTTATGTGCGTTTTGGGAATGATCAGCACGTGTGTGGGTGCCTGAGGGAAGATATCTCTGAAGGCCACGAAATCTTCATCTTGATAGACTATATCGCTAGGCACTTCCCCGGCAGCGATCCGACAGAAGATACATTCTTCAGGCATAGCCTGGTTCCTTCGACACGTTACATCTCCCTGTCATAAGTCCTCAATCTGTTCCGAGTGTTTACACACTCCAAACCTAACATATCGTCTCCCGCATCGATTAACTGCTCATTATAGGCTATCCGGGCCGCCTTTTGCATTTTTCACCCAGATATGATAAATTGAGTCAAAGGGATTCAGCCTGAAGGTGGGGATTACCCACTTTTTTGTTAATGGGAAACAGAGGATGAAAACTGAACTTAAGGCTGCGATTACTCAGCTTTCGGCTGAGAGGAACTTGCCCAGAGAGGTGGTCCTGGCTGCTTTGGAATCGGCGCTGGCCTCGGCATACAAGAAGGATACAGCCGCTCCGGAACAAGATGTTCTGGTGAAAGTTGACCCTAACGCTGGCGAAATCGACTTCTATATTCAAAAGGTCGTCGTTGAGTCGGTTGTCAATCCAAATCGCGAAATCTCCGTCGATGAGGCTCGAAAACTGCGGCCTACGGCACAGATAGGCGATGTAGTAAGCATAGAATTCACGCCCAGGAGTATTGGCCGTATTGCTGCGCAAGCGGCAAAGCAGGTCGTGCTCCAGAGATTACGGGAGGCAGAGCAGCGCGTTGTTTATGAAGAGTTCACCAACAGAGAAGGAGACGTTGTTGCCGGCGCGATTCAGTTCATCGAACCTACGCGAATCTATGTCAGACTGAATAGGACCGAAGCGATACTGCCTTCGAATGAACAGGTTCATAATGAGCATTATCACAGAGGCCAGCGACTTAAGTTCTATCTTCTCGAGATAGGCCAGGGGAGCAGAGGGCCTCAGATAATAGTCTCGCGCTCCCATCCGAACCTGATACGCCGGCTGTTTGAGCTCGAAATACCCGAAGTTCACAACGGGCTTGTGGAGTTAAAGGCCGTTGCCCGCGAGGCTGGACATCGGACCAAAGTGGCAGTGGCTACTACTCAAGAAAACGTTGACCCTGTGGGTTGCTGCCTTGGTCCTCGGGGCATAAGGCTGCAGAGTATTCTCAATGAACTACATGGCGAGAAAATAGATGTAATCCAGTGGCATAGCGACCCGAGGGTGTTCGTCTCTAACGCCCTCGGTCCGGCTCAGGTAGCAGGCACCAGGGTTGATGAGGAAAGAAGGGTGGCAACCGTGGTTGTCCCCGATAAGCAGCTGTCTCTAGCCATTGGCAAGGAGGGACAGAATGCCAGGTTAGCGGCAAAACTCACAGGCTGGCGGTTCGATATCAAGAGCGTCTCTGCGATCGAGGCTGAAAAGGCCATCGTACAAGAGCCAGAAACGGCAGCCGAAGCCCTTGTTCCTGAAATCGTAGAGGAGGAGTCACCCGAAGGAGAGCCGGTTGAGGAGACCGTTGTGGAGGAACCGATCGAATTTGCCGCCCTCTTCGAGGCCCCGCCTGAGACGCGTGAAGAGAAACCGATTCGCTTTGCCGAAGAGGTCTTACCGAGTACGTCGAAAGCAGAAAAGCCAGACAAGGCGAAAAGCGGCACCAAAGGTAAAGGAAGAGGAGCGAGACATAAAGAGCAAGCGGACGGTCTCTGGGTTGAAGAACTCGAGGAATAGGCATCTGCCTCAGCGTACTTGCATAGCTTGCCGGCGGATCGACGAGAAGAAGGGCTTGATTCGCCTGGTGCGCACCGGAGATGGAGTGGTCGAGGTAGACGTGTCTGGCAAGAAGGCAGGCAGGGGTGCTTACCTATGCCCCAGGAAAGCTTGTTGGGAAATGGCGCTAAAGAAGAATCGCTTGGAATATAACCTACGAACAAAACTTAGCGATGACAATCGCCAAATCTTAAGTGAGTATAGCCATAACTCGTTGGAGGAAAGCTAGATTTGAACGATAATAGATCGGAACTGAAGGAAGACATGCCGCAAGTTGAGCTTCCACCTTCCATAACTGTGAGGCAAATGGCCGAAGTGCTGAAAGTAGAGCCTGTGAAGATAATCAAACAGCTCATGCGCAAAGGCGTTATGGCCAATGTTAACCAGGCGATCGACTTCGATACAGCAAGTACAATAGCTGCGGAATTTGGCTATCATGCTAAAGCAGCAATAGAGCATAGAGCTTTACCTTCCCGAAAGGAAGAGGGAGAAGCGAAACTGTCAACTCGCCCTCCAGTGGTTACGGTCATGGGACATGTTGACCATGGCAAGACCACCCTCCTTGACGTCATCAGGAAGACCAATGTGACTGCTCAGGAGGCAGGAGCCATTACGCAACATATAGGTGCCTACCAAACAGTGGTGGAGGGACGCAGAATCACCTTTTTGGATACGCCGGGACATGAGGCGTTCACCGCGATGAGGGCCCGTGGCGCACAGGCAACTGATATTGTAATCCTGGTAGTTGCTGCCGATGATGGCGTCATGCCCCAGACCGTGGAAGCTGTAGACCACGCCAAAGCTGCCAAGGTACCTATAGTCGTTGCCATCAATAAGATTGACAAACCTGATGCTAATCCTGAGAATCTAAGGCAGCAGCTTGCCGATTTGGGCCTGGTCATCGAGGAGTGGGGTGGCGACACCGTCTGTGTACCCATGTCAGCCAAGCAAGGACAAGGGGTATCAGATTTGTTGGAAAACCTATTCTTAGTTGCTGACATACTGGAACTGAAAGCTGATCCTGATAGCCCCGCAGAAGGAGTAATCATTGAGGCCAAGCTGGACAAAACTAAAGGTCCTTTGGCTACCTTTCTCGTTCAGAAAGGAACCCTTAGACGAGGCAATACTGTGGTAGCTGGCGATGCCTGGGGAAGAGTGAAAGCCATGTTTGATGACAAAGGAAAGCAAGTTCACAAAGCTGGGCCCTCAACTCCCGTAGAAATCCTCGGCTTGAATGAGGTGGCGAAATCAGGAGATGTTTTTGTTGTACTTCCCGATGAGCACCAAGCGCGAAGCATCGTAGAAAAGCAAAAACATACGAGGGCTCGCGCCATCCTAAGTTTAAGTGCACTTTCGAGCCAAATAAGTGATGGCCAAATAAGGGAACTGAACATAGTTTTGAAGACGGATGTCCAGGGCAGCATTGAACCCATAAAGACTTCACTGGAGAGGTTGGGCACAGAGAAGGCAAAAGCTAGGGTTATCCATGCTGCCAGCGGGAGTATCACAGAGAGTGATGTACTCCTGGCCTCAGCGTCAAAAGGCATTGTCATCGGTTTTAACACTCCTGCCTCTCCGGGAGCAATACAGTTAGCCAATACAGAAGCGGTGGGCATCCACCACTATGACGTGATTTACAGGCTAGCAGAAGACATGGATAAGACATTGAAGGGGATGCTTGAGCCAACTTATGCTGAAGTACTTAGTGGGCGGGCTGAGGTGAGAGCTGTCTTCGCCAGCAGCAAGCTAGGCAAGATAGCTGGAGTATATGTTATGGAAGGGAAGATACGGAGGGATGCCCAGGTCAGGATACTGCGCCAAAACAAGGGTATTGGCGAATCTCGGGTCTCCAGCCTGAAGCGTTTTACAGAGGACGTCGCTGAAGTCTCCGCTGGCCTCGAATGTGGCCTGGGGATAGAAGGAAGTGTCGATTTTCAGGTTGGTGATATCGCTGAATTTTACCGAAAGGAAAGAGTAGGCTAACGATGCTTTCCGGATAGGAGACCCGAATGAGCAGGCGAAGTGAACGAACAAGCAAACTCATCCAGCGGGAAATCAGCGGACTGCTCGAGCGCGAGGTTAGTGACCCCAGGCTTAGCAGGCTTATCTCAGTAACAGAAGTGAGGCTGTCACCCGATCTCAGGCATGCTAAGGTGTTTGTTAGCACGCTGGGTAGCGAGATAAACAAGGAGGATATGCTGGCAGGCTTTAACAAGGCTTCAGGATTCTTGCGCACGGAACTCGCATTGCACCTGAAATTGAGATATACCCCGCAACTCAGCTTTCATTATGATGATTCCATTGAGCGGGGAGCGAGGTTACTCAAGTTGATCGGGGAACTAACCACCACTGAATAGCTGTATTCGTGTTCAACCGGGACTTCTTCGAAGGTATTGACATTGCGATATGCAAATATGTATAAATCGGCACATGAAGAGAAACCTGAGTGCGTCCCTGTCCGAGATTCCGGTGGTTATCAGCGGATGCATGTGGCCCCAAATCCAGGGCAAAGAAACAGATGATAGATGCCCAGAGCAAGACCATTAAGGACGCGAAACGATCGATTCAGGGAGTCTGTTCTGTGCGCGGAACGGATGTATCTGGGACGGTTGGCGCTTGATTCACATAGCAGGTTCTCCTCAAACATAAAACGGAGGTGAGAATGGGAGCGATAAACGTAGCTATCATAGGTGTCGGCAACTGCGCCTCTTCTCTGGTACAGGGAGTCCGTTACTATAAGAACGCTAAGGAAAATGAACCTGTTCCTGGTCTGATGCACGTCAACCTGGGAGACTATCATATAGCCGACATAAACTTTGTGGCAGCCTTCGATATCGATAAGAGCAAAGTGGGCAAGGATTTGGCTGAGGCCGTTTTCACCAAGCCAAATAACACTGTCAGGTTCTGTGATGTACCTAAGACAGGCGTCCGAGTTGAGCGGGGCATGACTCATGACGGACTGGGCATCTATCTGTCCAAGATCATCACCAAGGCGCCTGGTCCCACTGCCAACATTGTAGAGATACTCAGAAAGACCAAAACCGACGTGGTGGTTAGCTATCTGCCTGTAGGGAGCGAGGAGGCCACGAAATGGTATGTCGAGCAGATACTGGCCGCCGGTTGCGGCTTCGTCAACTGCATACCTGTTTTCATTGCACGCGAACCTTATTGGCAGAATCGCTTTGCAGAGCGCGGACTGCCCGTTATCGGCGATGATATCAAATCCCAGGTCGGCGCCACCATAACTCATCGGGTGTTAACCAGGCTCTTCCGTGACCGCGGAGTCAAACTGGAGCGGACATACCAGCTTAACTTCGGTGGCAATACCGACTTCTACAATATGCTTGAACGACAGCGTTTGGAATCCAAGAAGATCTCCAAGACCGATGCTGTGACCTCACAGTTAGACTACGTTCTCGATCCTGACAACATCCATGTCGGTCCCAGTGATTATGTGCCCTGGCTGACTGACCGCAAGTTCTGCCACCTGAGAATGGAGGGGCGCACCTTCGGCGATGTTCCTTTGAACCTGGAACTGAAGCTGGAGGTATGGGATAGCCCTAATTCGGCCGGAGTGGTTATCGATGCCATAAGATGCTGCAAATTGGCCCGAGACCGCGGCTTAAGCGGGACCATTGTGGGGCCTTCAGCCTACTTCATGAAATCTCCGCCCATTCAGTATTCTGACGAGGAAGCTCGCACAAGGACGGAGGGATTCATTGCAGGACAAGAGCAGGAATGTCCTGTCTCTCTGCCTGAACTGGAACCGGTTGAGGTTGAGGGATAGGAGCCTTTCCGCCGTAGGTGCTAGCTTCAAACAATCCAGCCTGAAAGTAAACCTGTTACATGACTTCAGTCAGGGGGGCTCACTACGTCACAGGTAACAAGCGATCTGAGGTCTCGCTCTCCACTATGTGGGCTAAAGGAAGATTCGCCCACATGGCGGGATTTGCCTCCAGAGCTGAGGAGCTGGGATTCACTCACATAGAAGCGAATCACTGGATTTCTCCGCAAATGCTCAGTGAACTCCTTGCCACTACGGTTCCGATTTCAAGCATTCATGCTCCGTGTCCGGCGGTTTTGTCGTCCGGAGGCGTCCCGGTGGCTAACCTTTCCTTAAGTTCCTTAGATGAGAACGAACGTATGGAGGCCGTAAGCTTTACCAAGCAAACGATAGACCTTGGATCAAGTGTGAATGCCAGGGCTATTGTCATCCATATGGGCGAAGTGCCGATTGACCTGGGTCTGCAGGACAGACTGCACAGGCTCTACGCCGAGAGCCATACTCAGACCAAAGAATATGGCAGGACCAAAGCAGAACTGATTCGCCAGCGCACTTCGCGGGTTCGTCCTTACCTTGAGGGAGCGAGGAAAAGCCTTCGCGAGCTTAGCGAATATGGTGGGCAAAAGGGTATAATGCTAGGGCTTGAGACAAGATTTCATCTTCACGAGATACCGAATGTGGACGAGATGGCAGAGCTACTCAGCGAAGTGCCGGTAGCTCTAGTTGGCTACTGGCATGATATAGGACACGCCGAAGTGCGGCAGCGCCTCGGGTTCGGCTCACATGAGGAGTGGCTTTCACGGTTCGCCCACAGAATGATCGGCATCCATTTGCACGATGTTCTGGATGTTTCGGATCACTATGCCCCAGGAAAAGGAGATGTGAACTGGGAAATGGTGGCCGAGAACCTGCCTCCAGGAATAGTGAAGGTCTGCGAAATCGGCCAATGGAATGATGAAGAGCAACTAGAGGGAGTGGTCAGTTTTCTTCGGAAGGCAGGCATAATAGGCTAGCGGGAAGGCACGATGAGTTTAGCAGATATCAGACGGAGTGTAGCCAATCGTATCACCTCTCCTCTGGTTGGGATTCTGAATAGGGGACCAATAACACCCAATGCCCTTACCCTCATCAACCTGGCTCTAAGCATGGTTGCCGCCTACGTTATCGCTACGGGTCACTTTCTTCTGGGCGGGGTCCTGGTTCTAGTTTCAGGTCTCGTTGACATTCTTGACGGAGCGTTAGCCCGCCTCACCAGGAAAAGCACAAAGTGGGGCGCCATTCTGGATTCAACCGTTGACCGCATTGCTGAAGCAGCGATACTGTGCGGTCTCTTAGTCTGGTACATACGGGACACAGCGCAGGGAAACATCCTGGAGATCATGCTTGTTTATGCCGTTCTGGTTGGTTCCTTTCTGATCAGTTACATAAGGGCCAGGGCAGAAGGGCTCGGCTGGCAATGCCAGGTTGGCTTGTTTACTAGAGCAGAACGGGTTATAGTATTAGTGATAGGTTTGCTGATAAACCAGATCTTCATTGCATTATGTATCTTAGCGGTCTTTGTCTTCATCACTGTAGCGCAAAGGTTGGTTCACCTGTGGAAGCAGGCAAGAACTGGAGGTGATTAAGTGGCTGTCATAGCAGTTGTGGGCGGTCAATGGGGTGACGAAGGTAAAGGAAAGGTAGTTGATCTCTTAGCTGAAAGAGCGGACATGGTTGTTCGCTTCTCCGGAGGAGACAACGCTGGCCACACTGTTGTCAACCCTTACGGTGAGTTCACACTGCATCTTATCCCTTCGGGTATCTTCTACCCCCGGGTGACTTGCATTATCGGCAATGGCGTAGCTATCAACCCG
Organism: Dehalococcoidia bacterium; assembly: GCA_004376695.1. Classification (GTDB taxonomy): domain Bacteria; phylum Chloroflexota; class Dehalococcoidia; order GIF9; family AB-539-J10; genus RBG-13-51-36. The sequence continues at coordinate 10,706 of SOJB01000017.1, forward strand.
GCTGTGCTTCTTACAGAAATGCAGGAACTGCAAAAGCACGGTATCGATACAGGTCGCCTGTTCATCAGTGACCGCGCTCACCTGATCATGCCCTATCACACCCTTCTCGATGAACTGGAAGAGGAACGGCGTAGCAAAGGGGCGATAGGTACTACACGCAAAGGAATCGGCCCTGTCTTTGCCGATAAAGTAGCCCGCGTGGGAATCCGTGCCGGAGATTTGCTGGACAAGGACATGTTTCGGAACCGCCTGAGAGCAGCTCTTGAATTTAAGAATACTGTTCTGACAAAAGCATACGAGGTTTCACCGCTGTCGCTGGAAGAGATCTATGACCAATACTGCCGCTATGGGCAGCAACTGGCCCCCCTCATCAGGGATACCACGTCCACAGTTCGCGAAGCGGTGACGACAGGACACTCAGTCTTGCTAGAGGGTGCCCAGGGGGCTTTGCTTGACCCCGACTTCGGCACCTATCCCTATGTGACCTCCTCTTCACCATTAGCCGGGGCAGGCTGTATTGGAGCAGGCCTGGGCCCGAGAGAAATCGATCGCGTGATGGGGGTGTTTAAGGCATACAACAGCAGAGTCGGGGCGGGACCTATGCCCACAGAACTCAAAGACGAAGTTGGCAACTTCATACGTGAAAAGGCCCGCGAGTATGGTGCCACCACGGGAAGGCCGCGAAGATGTGGTTGGTTCGATGCTGTCGCAGGCCGCTTCAGCGTTCAGATAAACGGCCTTAGCGATATAGCGTTGACTCACCTGGACATCTATGACGGTTTTCCTTCAATCAAAGTATGCACTGCCTATAGATTCAATGACGAGGTTCTGACTTCTTTCCCCAGCGATGCCGCCGTTCTAGAAGAGTGCCAACCTGTCTACGAGGAATTGGACGGCTGGCAACAATCGATAGGCGAGACCCGGGAGTTTGACAGGCTGCCGACAGAAGCCCGCGATTATATGTCCCGGCTTGAAGATCTCCTCTCTTGCCCCATCGGTCTTGTTTCCGTGGGACCGGATCGGAAGCAGATAGTACCGGTCAAATGGATCAGCCCCTGGGAATAGGCAGATCTTGGGTTTGTTGTTGGCTTACTCATTCAAGCTAGCCACGCTATTCCTAAGTCTTATCCAGCCCCTCTCAATCCCCTGTTCGGCAATCTGTACCGCATTTAGCGCTGCCCCTTTGCGAAGGTTATCAGCCACTATCCACATAACGAGTCCGTTAGGATGAGAGATATCCTTTCTGATTCGACCAACGAATACATGCTCCGACCCGCTAGCAGCCCAGGGTTGAGGGTAGAAACTGACGCTCGGGTCATCGAGCACCCTGACCCCCGGCGCTTGAGCCAAGATCACTCGCGCCTCTTCAGAGGTAATGGGCGAACTGAACTCAACATTAACTGCCTCGCTATGCCCGAAATAGACAGGAACCCGGACGCACGTAGCAGAAATGGCTATGCCTTCGGTATGCAGTATCTTCCGTGTCTCTTCCACTATTCTCTGTTCCTCTCTAGTATAACCACTATCCAGAAAGACATCGATTTCAGGCAGTACATTGAAGGCTATTTGATGAGAATAAACGTGAGGACAAATCCGACGCCCCTCCAAGACCAACCGCGATTGATTCGTCAGTTCTTGTACCGCAGCAGCACCGCTGCTTGATACTGACTGATAGGTGCTCACCACGATTCGCTCCACGTGATTGACCTCGTGTAAGGGGTAGAGCGCCACTACCGTCTGGATTGTGGAGCAACTGGGACTTGCGATTATCCCCTTATGCCATTCTATATCCTGAGGATTGACCTCCGGAACTACCAAGGGCACCGCCGGGTCCATTCTGAAGGCGGGACTATCATCGATGACCACTGCTCCAGCTTCGGCAGCCAAGGGCGATAGTCTGCGACTAACGCCGGAACCAGCAAAGAAGAAGGTAATGTCAACATCACGAAACGCCTCCGGTTTCGCATCCCTAACTTCAATCCTTCGATGATTGAAGAAGAGCTTCACATCAGAAGAATGTTCAGGGGTCAGCAATTTTATGGAAGCTACTGGGAAACTGCACTGCTCAAGTACCTTGATGAACTCCTGCCCTACAATCCCCGTAACACCGACAACAGCTACATTGAATCCTTCCATGACCCTTCCCGCAGTTCTAGCAAGGCATCCAATCCGAAAGTCAGCCCCTTGCGTTTTACCACTCCCTTGATTGCCAAAATAACGCCCCGTAAGTAACACTCCCGACTTATCGCATTGTGGCGCAGACTCAGAGTTTCGCCCGCTCCGCCAAAAAGAACTTCCTGCCCCGACATGAATCCCGGCGACCTTAGGCTATGAATAGCTATACCATCTACCTGTGCTCCTCTGGCACTTCTCAGTGTTTCCTGTTCAGCTTCAGGGCGAAGGAATGCCTTGCCATGCATTTTCGACATGGCTCTGGCTGTGGCAATAGCAGTCCCTGACGGGGCATCAGCTTTCTTATCGTGCTGCATGTCGATGATTTCGGCGTAGTCGAAGAACTTAGCAGCGGATTTCGACAAATACATCAGGAGTGCCGCACCGATGGAAAAGTTCGGTGCCACTACCGCCCCGACCGCATTGGCCTGGCACAATCGCTCGATTTCTCGCAAGTTCTCATCGGAAAGGCCTGTACTACCTATCACCATATTGACCCTCTGCTTAATGGCGATACGAGCGGCAGTCATGGAAGCTTCGGCATTAGTGAAGTCCACGACCACATCAGCGTTGCACCTCTTCAAAAGCGAGTCTAAGTCCGAGGAGAACGGTACCAGCTCTAGAGTCTCAGCTAGAGGAAGATACTGCTGAGTTACTTCCTTTTCCACAGCCCCCACTGCTTTTAACCCGGGCTCGCGCACCACGGCCTTAGCTACCTCCTGTCCCATCCTGCCCAGAGCACCATTAATGACCACTCTTACGAACTCCATGAGACATCCTCCAGCCGCAAAGCAGCCTATTTGCTGTAATTGTCGCGCCGCTCGCCCTTACCATACGGAGGAGCGAACTTATTCGGACGTTGCCTGGGAGCCGAGGAATCGTTGACCTTGGCACCCGGAAGCCGGGAAAGTCCGTCAGACACGGCCTTGCGTGATAGGTTTATTCTCCCCGAGTTGTCAATTCCGATCACTTTCACCATGACCTCATCGCCTATCTTAACCACATCTTCAACTTCGGGCACACGGTAGTTGGCCAACTCGCTGATATGGACCAAGCCTTCCTTTCCCGGCAAGATTTCCACCATAGCACCAAAATTGAACAACCTGGTCACTTTGCCAGTGTAAACCTCCCCCTGCTCCACATCTCGTGTTAGATCCTCTATTATTTTGATTGCTTTCTGCGCTGCTTCTGCGCTTGAAGAGCCAACGATGACCGTGCCATCATTCTTTATGTCTATCGTCGTTTTGGTTTCCTCTATGATGGACCTTATGACCTTGCCTCCCGGACCGATAACGCTCCCTATCTTGCTCGGGTCAATCTTGATTTCATACATCCTAGGAGCGTAGGGGCTGAGTTCAGGCCGACTGGCACTAATGACCAGACCCATTCTCCCCAGTATGTCCAGCCTCGCTTCGCGAGCCTGACTCAGGGCCTCAGCCAATACGGCATAATCTATCTCGTGCAGCTTGATATCAAGCTGTAAAGCTGTCAGCCCTTCAGCTGTGCCAGCAACCTTGAAATCCATGTCGCCGTAGGCATCTTCCATGCCCACGATGTCAGTCAGGATAACAGAGCCTCCATCCTCTCCCGAAACGAAACCCATAGCTATCCCCGCCACAGGTGTTCTGATAGGTACGCCGGCGTCCATCAAGGAGAGCGTCGACGCACACGCGCTAGCCATAGATGTGCTTCCCTGAGAACTGAGTACTTCGGAAACCAGGCGTATCGTGTAAGGGAAATCCTCCTCTGATGGCAGTACCGGCGCAATAGCCCGTTCCACCAAAGCACCGTGCCCGATCTCTCGCCTCCCTGTTACTCCTATTCGCTTCACTTCGCCAGTAGAGAAGGGAGGAAAATTATAATGATGCATGAAGCGTTTGGTTTCCTCCGGACCTAGGCCATCCAACAACTGCTCCCGACTCGTCGATCCCAGAGTGGTGATAGTCAACACCTGGGTCTCTCCACGGGCAAACAATCCTGAGCCATGGGTGCGCGGCAGGATGCCGACTTCACAGCTAATAGGACGGATCTCTTTGGCCTGGCGGCCATCCAAGTGCCGTCCTGTCCTTAGTATTTTCTCTCTCACCGTAGCTCTAAGCTGAGCTTCAAAAGCGGACTTGATCTCAGCTTCAGAAAACGAATCAAGCAGCTTCTCCTTCGTTTCATCCTTGAGAGCGGTCAGAGCCTTCTCTCTTTGCAGTTTCTCCCGTTCATCTAGAACCTGGCCTAATCTCTCACCAAGTATGGAGGCAACTTGAGTCGAAAGCTCAGGAGGGAGCTCCCTGGATTTGATCTCTGCCTTAGCTTTGCCGTAGATTCGCTGCAGCTCTTCCTGAAGCCTGATGACCTCCTGGTTCGCCTGGTGTCCCATCTTAATTGCCTCTAGCAGTATCTCCTCCGAAACCTCTCTAGCACTTGCCTCCGCCATTACGACATCATTCCTAGTACTAGCGACAATCAGGTCGAGTAAGCTATTCTCCATTTGCGGCAGAGTGGGATTCAGTACCAGAGTATCGTCTATGTAGCCAATGTGCACTGCCGATATGGGGCCAAAGAACGGGACGTCCGATAATGTCAAGGCTGCTGAAGCGCCAATAAGGGCACAAACATCGGGGTCGTTTTCCTGATCGACAGATAGCACAGTCGCCACAACCTGAACATCATAGTTGAATCCCTTGGACAGAAGGGGGCGCAGGGACCGATCAATGAGCCGACTGGTTGTGACTGCTTCCTGACTAGGGCGTCCTTCCCGTCTAATGAAGCTGCCCGGTATCTTGCCCGCAGCATACAGCTTTTCTTCATAGTCCACCGTTAGAGGCACGAAATCTATGCCCTCTCGTGGTTCAGGGCTCGCACAGGCGGTAGTCAAGACAATCGTGTTACCGTACCGAACAGCAACAGCACCGCCGGCTTGCTGGGCGAATTTCCCGGCCTGGATGCTAAGCACCCTACCGGATAATGAATGCTCAAGAACATCGGGCATATTACTTCCTCAATCCCAATCTGCTAGCAAGAGAATAATGCCGCCTCGCATCTGTCCTGCTCAGGTAAGCCAAAAGTCGCCTTTGCTTTCCTATCACTCCATGAAGTGCATGCCGGGTGTGTCGATCCCGGGGATACAGCTTGAGATGCTCCGTTAACCCGCTGATTCTCCCGGTAAGCAGTGCCACTTGTACCTCGACAGACCCTGTATCGTTTTCCTTAAGTCTAAATTGAGTGATGATTTCGCTCTTCTTCTCCTTGTCCACTGTTGTTAACTCCCTCACTTAGTTTAGCAATAACGTGGCATATCATATCACGACGGAAGACTCTTGTATAGAAATTGACCGGAAGCCCAAGATGCTCTACAATTGTCCTGTAAAGACAGCCTTCATGCATGAATGTTGTGGCGTTTTCGGAATCTATGCCTCAGGCGTAAACGTAGCCCAGACGACCTTCTTTGCCCTCTTCGCTCTGCAACATCGCGGTCAAGAAAGCGCCGGCATTGCCGTCACTGACGGCGACGGCATAAAGCTACATGCCAAGATGGGGCTGGTTTCGCAGGCATTCACTGAAAACGACCTTGCTTTGCTCAAAGGGCATATTGGCATCGGGCATAACCGTTACTCCACCACAGGCTCAAGCGGACCTGTAAACGCCCAGCCGGTTATTGCGGAATCAGGCGGCTTGACCATCGCCCTGGCACACAACGGCAATCTCATCAACTCCAAGCCACTCCACGACGAGCTTCAAGAACGGGGCTATCACTTTCATACCGGTACTGATTCCGAAGTCATTGCCAACCTGATTCTGGCCTCCCCCGGCCAAAACTGGCAGACAAAGATAGAACATGCCATGCATCGTCTTCAAGGAGCTTATTCTCTGGTGATCCTGACTGAAGATAAGCTGATCGGAGTTCGTGACCCCTTTGGTGTTCGTCCTCTCTGTCTCGGAACTATTGACAACGGATGGAGCATCGCCTCGGAAAGCTGCGCCTTAGATCATATAGGTGCCCAATTCATAAGGGAAGTCACACCCGGTGAAATCGTGGTGGTTGATAGCCATGGAGTGAAGAGTTTCGGGAAGAAAGATGGCAAGAAAGCCTTATGTATCTTCGAATACATTTATTTCGCCCGGCCCGACAGCATAATACAGGGCAAGCTGCTCTATCCCACAAGGGAGGCTATGGGCAGAGCATTGGCTCGTGAGTACCCTGTTGATGCTGATTTGGTCATGGGTATTCCTGATTCGGCTACCGCCGCCGGCATTAGCTACTCGAATGCCTCCGGCATTCCATACTGTGAAGGCTTACTGAAGAACCGCTATGTAGGACGCACCTTCATTGCGCCTGACCAGAGGATGCGGGAGCTTGGCGTCCAGCTCAAATTCAACCCTCTTTCCCGGGTGATTGCCGGGAAAAGACTGGTAGTCGTCGATGACAGCATCGTTCGCGGCACCACCACTCCTAAGATAGTCGGTATGCTCAGAAAGGCAGGTGCGGCACAGGTTCATCTCCGCATCTGCGCCCCCCCCATACGCTACCCTTGCTTCTTCGGAGTGGATACAGCACCCAGATGGCAGCTCATCGCCGCAAGAATGACCGTCCCGGAAATCAGGGAGTACCTTGACGCCGATTCGCTGGGTTATCTCAGTCTCGACGGCCTGGTTGGAGCCGTGGATCTGCCCAAGGATATCTTCTGTCTCGCTTGCTTCACCGGAGAATACCCCATTCCGGTACAGATAGAAATGGACAAACTGGCTTTGGAATCGCTTCCTCAGGAGGACCTCAGTGAGAGCAAGCTCTGAATCGCCTCGTTTCGCTCGCAACAGGGCATATGCCTCCGCTGGCGTAGATGTTCCTCTCGCTAATAGAGTGAAGGGAATCATTGCCCAGCAGATTCGAGCTACTTATCGACCGGAAGTGCTCGGCTCAGGATTCTTCGGCAGTATGTTTCAGTTCAAAGGATATGATGAGCCGATTCTGGTCTCCAGCGTTGACGGAGTGGGCACCAAGCTCAGAATAGCATCGCTCCTGGGCAAACACGATACCGTAGGCATTGACATAGTCAACCATTGCGTGAACGACATTCTCTGTTGTGGCGCCGAGCCCCTTTTCTTTCTCGACTATATCGCCATGGGCAAGCTCAGACCCGAGCAAGTAGAAGCAATTATCTCGGGCATAGCTCGGGCCTGCCGGGAAGTTGGCTGCTCGCTGATTGGCGGTGAAACTGCTGAGATGCCAGGCATGTACCCTGAGCAGGACTATGACCTCGTAGGTTTCATTGTTGGAGTGGTGGAAAAAAGATGTGTCGTTGATGGCAGCAGCATCGTGTCGGGTGACGTGATCCTAGGTCTGCCCTCCTCTGGCCTGCATACTAACGGCTATTCACTCGTGCGCAAGGTCTTCGGCATAGAGGCCAACCCTTCGTGCCTGGACAAGTTCTACCCTGAGCTGGGGAAAAGCCTTGGCGAGGAATTGCTCCAGGTACACCAATGCTATTATCCTCAACTGAAGCCAGCCCTGCCGTTGGTCAAAGGGATAGCTCACATCACCGGTGGCGGCCTTGAGGGTAACATACCGCGCATTCTGCCCCAAGGACTCGCCGCTCGTCTGCACAAAGATTCCTGGCATGTGCCACCCATTTTCAAGCTTGTGCAGAAAGCTGGAGGCATAGAAGAGGCAGAGATGTATCCAGTATTCAACATGGGCGTAGGTATGACCGTTGTCTGTTCACCTCAGCAGGTAGCCAGCATCGCCAGCGTTCTGCCTGAGGCTAGAACTATCGGCGAGATAATCAAGGCAGTAGACGAGGACAGGGTAGCAATAGAGTGAAGAAGGCTCCGTGCGTGCCATAATAAGTGTTTCCGATAAATCAGGCGTCGTTGACTTTGCCCGAGGTCTGAAAGAGCTGGGCATCGAGATATTCAGCACCGGCGGAACGAAGAAATCGTTGGAGGCTGCCGGGACACAGGTGCATAGCATATCGGACCTGACCGGCTTCCCTGAGATCCTTAACGGTCGTGTGAAAACTCTGCATCCCGCAGTGCATGGCGGCATCTTGGCCCGACGTGATCTTCCTCAACACTTATCCGAGCTAAGGCGAAACCGAATTGAGCCGCTTGATATGGTGGTTGTGAACCTCTATCCCTTTGTGGAAACTGTGAGCAGAGCCAGCGTCACCTTAGATGAGGCGCTGGAGAACATCGATATTGGCGGGCCAACGATGATTCGTTCGGCGGCCAAGAATTTCCCTTCCGTCCTGGTAGTAGTCGACCCCCGGGATTACGACGCAGTCCTGCAAGGGCTACACCAGGGCACTGTGGATTTACAGTACAGAAAACGGTTGGCCCAGAGAGCTTTCCAGCATGTGGCCCTTTATGATACGGCCATCGCTCAGTATCTTAATGAAGAGACCTTTCCCGAAGAGATGACCATCGCCTTGAAAAAGGAGCGCAGCCTCCGCTACGGTGAGAATCCCCACCAGCAAGCCGCCTTCTATGTTGAACAGAGTGTGAGGCACCCCCAAGACGGCTTAGCGTCGCTGGAACAGCTCGGCGGGCCCGAGATTTCCTTCAACAACCTCCTTGATTTGGATGCTGCCTTGAACCTGCTATGCGACTTCACCGATCCCACCATCGCTATAATGAAGCACAACAATTCCTGCGGGCTTGCCTGCCATGACGATCTGGCCGAGGCTTACCAACGGGCTCTAGCAGGTGATCCTATAGCTGCTTTTGGAGGCGTAGTTGCGAGCAACCGAGGCATAGATTTGGCTACTGCCAGGGAGATAGACAAAACCCATTATGACGCCATTGTAGCTCCAGAATATGAGAAGAAGGCTCTGGAATTCCTGACGCGCAAGGAGAGTTTACGCCTTGTCAAAGTCGTTCCCTATTATCGTCTTTCGCCTTCCGAATCACGCCTCGATTTTCGCCATATCAGAGGCGGCTTCCTGGCACAAGCGCCAGACCTGTTAACCGAGCCCGAGCTTCAGCCCCGCACAGTGACCAAGCGTCAGCCTACAGACGCCGAATTGTCAGACCTGCTCTTCGCCTGGAAGGCGGTAAAAGCCATCAAATCTAACGCCATAGTTGTCGCCAAGGATAGAACACTGTTAGGCATGGGAGCCGGACAACCAAGCCGGGTAGTAAGCGTTGAACTGGCTCTAAAAAGGGCTGGCCAGCAAACTAAAGACAGCGTCCTTGCCTCAGATGCCTTCTTCCCTTTCACGGATGGCCCGGAATTGGCAATCAAGCTCGGAGTTACCGCCATTATTCAGCCCGGTGGCTCAGTAAGGGATAAGGAGGTAATCGAACTGGCAGACAAGCATAAGGTTGCCATGGTGTTTACCGGTATTCGCCACTTTCGACACTGACCCGGACAAACACAAGGTCCAGAACATTCAGAGGCTAGTACTCAGCATCTATTTAGGTGGTGTGAATCAATGTTCATTATCAGTAAAGAGGCTATGGAAGGCGTTATGTCACTCAAAGACAAGATGGCGGATCCCCAGAAGAAGGTGGAGTGTATTGCCGATGTGGAAAACATGATAGAAACAAAGGAATCCCTTTTGGCGAGGGCGGAGTGGGGCTCTTGCTGCGGCAACATCTGCAACCTGGTGCCTCGAATAGACAACGAAATACAGATGCTCCGCAGCATATTGGGCCTTCTAAGAGAAGGCAGCACGCAGGCAGCTTCTCTGTTGGATGATTACGTAGCCCTGGTGCAAGAAGGCTACAGACCTGAACCCGATCATTGGTGATTCGATGGCTAGAGCGGTGATTGTATCAGATATGCTGCGCGGCTTTCTCGAGGAAGGTTATCCACTTTACTGTGGCATCCAGGCCAGGGGTATCATACCCAATGTCCAGAGACTGCTCAAGAGAGAGTTAGAGCAGGGCTCGAAGGTGTTCTACTCCTGTGACCGCCATATACCGGACGACGCGGAATTCAGGATGTTCCTGCCCCATTGCATTGAAGGCACTGAGGAAGCCGAACTCATACCCGAACTCCTGGAATATCCCGGCGAGATAATACCAAAAAAGTCTTTTAGCAGCTTCTACAAAACCCCTTTAGACAGGAGACTGGAGGCAATCAGGCCCGAAACGATAGTTGTCTGCGGCGTAACCACCCATATCTGCGTTTTGCACGCAGTTATTGATGCCAGAAACAGGGGCTATGATGTTGAAGTCCCCGTTGACTGCGTCGCCTCATTCGATAGAAAGGCTCACTTCTTCGCGCTGGACTATATGGAAAAGGTGCTTGGAGCCAGGCTTGTCAAGCCACCTGTTAAGGTACCCCCGCCGCGTTTTGAGATTCTGGATTCATGGTTGAACGGAGAGACTGCGGACATCTATTTCCCCCGCACCGTGGAAATACTCAAGAAAGAGGGGATTAACCCCGTAGTAACGATGGAGGTTTTTTCTCGCCAGGCCGGTATCTTGTGCGGCATAGAAGAAGTCAAAGCTCTACTGGATGGAGTGCTTCCCAAGGATAATCGTGAGGTCTGGGCACTGGACCAAGGCGAGCCTTTCAACGGAATGGAAGTAGTGCTGCGCATAAGAGCCCCCTATCAAAGTTACGGAGCTTATGAGACAGCCTACTTGGGCATGCTCTCTCATTGCAGTGGCTGGGCTACTGCTGCTCGACAATGCGTCGATGCTGCCCGGGGTATTCCTGTCATCAGCTTTGGAGCTCGTCATGTCCATCCCTCGGTGGTCGGCATTATGGAATACTCTGCCATAGTCGGAGGCTGCACTGGCTGCGCCAGTACCGCTGGAGCAAAACTTGCCGGCATCCAACCCACAGGGACTATTCCCCACGCCCTCATCATTATCATGGACAGCACTGCTAAGGCCACTCTTGCCTTTGACAAGCATGTGCCTTCCGAAGTGCCGCGCATTGCCCTGGTTGATACCTTCGAGGACGAGGTTAGAGAAAGTGTAACTGTAGCCAAAGCGATGCAAGGAAAGTTACAAGGCGTAAGATTAGATACACCTTCAGAAAGAGGTCGAGTTACTGCCGACCTGGTCAAAGAAGTGAGGGCCTGGCTGGACCTCGAGGGATTTAGGGACGTGAAAATAGTTGTCAGCGGTGGACTTGACCCGGAGCGAATCAGATATTTCACGGACGAAGGGGCGCCAGTGGATGTTCTCGCCGTTGGCAGCTACATCAGCGACGCCAAGCCCATCAACTTCACGGCGGACATTCACGAAGTGGAGGGCAAGCCCATCGCCAAAAGAGGCAGGATGCCCGGCATCACTCCCAACCCCAGGCTAAGAAGGGTGATGTGAACAACGGCAGAGGAGCTTGCCACAGCATGACACTTGTTCGCATAATCGGCGATCGATGCGTTAGCTTTGCTGCTTTCGCGCTGCTCCCGATTCCTCTACTATCCTGGACAATATCTCACCCGTCTTCCCCTGAGTTAGATAGTCCGATACGTTTTCGTAAGTGATCGGCGTAGCGTCCGCATTCACCTCTATTGGCCTTACATTAGCCTTACGCCCCATCACGTCCACGCCCGGGACTAACCCACCCGAATGCAATCTCGCCATCCTAGGCCGATTAGCACAGGGATAGACCTCTGCCGATGTTCCACAGATAAGCATCAAGTTGCATCTCAGACCTTCTTCTTCCGATTCCCTCACGACATCGAAAGGAATTGGCTCCTTGAAATGAACCACATCATATTTCAGGGCGGCACCACATTTGCAGAGAGGCAGTAGTTCATCGGTAGAGACTTCTTCCCTGGCAAGCCCTGAGCCACAAGATAGGCATCTCCGTGTATGGATGCTGCCCTGATACTCTAGAATCCTCCGGGCTTCCTGCCGTTCTATGGAAACCATCGATATTCTGCGTGATTACGCGCTTCAGTATCCCCGGGGCTTCGAGCTCGGTCAGAGCACAATAACCTGGATTTGGCTGGGCCTTCCCGATTTCCTCATAGAATGCCCCGCCTGTCCCTTGAAGCCCACGCACTTCCTCCCAGTATGCCCTGAGGTCTTTCAGGAAAAGGCCGCGCCTTTGATAAGCCCTGGCCTCTGCCTCCCTGTTTGTGATCCACAACCCCTTGGCCCCCCGGAATCAGGTATGCCTGATTCAGGGGACATACCAGCCCCGCTCAGTGCAACGGCATACGTGCTCTCCGCCGAATCTTCTGCTGCCCGCCTAACCACGCTTTCCGTGACTCACCCCACCATCACCGCCATCTCTAAGAAACTGCCTCTTGCTCCTGCTTTCTTGCTCTGAACAAGAGCACCCTGGCTGCGATCAAAGCTAGCAAGCCCGAGACCAGAAGGATCTTTCTGTCGAGAGGCATAACAGGCCAGAAGCCTCGCCAAGCGGCATCCATTACCTCTATCAGCTCGATTCGAGGAACCTGGAACTGCGTTTCACCTGTCTGAGGGTCGCGTTGGTAGAACATCGCATCAGGATTCTCAATGGGGGTCTCTGCTTTGCTCTCATACTCCACCCATATATGCATGGGCGACATATTGACTCGATAGGGGATGCCTCTCGCTTCCAGAATAGAAGCCAGAACCAGAGCCCGGGCTTTGCAGTCTCCCCTCTCCCGCTCCAGCACTTCCTGAACGGTAGGGAAATACCAGGGCATGCCATAAACCTCCCAATCATAACCATAAGGTATCCTGGCCAGGACTGCCTTCTCAACAGCTACAGGATCAGAAGGAAGATCATCGAGCATAACCTCGACGGCGCCGGGATCAACACGTAGATCAGCAGCCCTTTGGATGCTGACGATTATGTTCAGAGGATTGGGATACAACACAACAAGAATCCAGAGTATGATAAACAAAGGAAAATAGCGCCGGAAAACCTTCTCTCCCGCAATCTTCCGTCCTGGCCTGCTACTATCCCACATCTCTCTCCTTCAATTCTCAATCTATCTCTTCAACGGCGAGTCTGGCCATCAAGTTAATGTGCTCGAATGTGTCCTCACGGAGCAGCGGAAACCCGCCATGCGTCGTCGTTGCAGTGCTTGATTGGCAATCGCAGTTCATAGACAGCAGCTTCCTCTCAGTACGGTGCCCATTCTGTCCTCCATTCCGCCTATCCCGACCTAGATGAGCAGCACAGCTAACCTTGATCACGATCGACCTTGGAGAGGCCGCCTCCTTCGCTCTATCCGGCGCAGAGTCCTCTCATCCAGGCCGAAGTGATGGGCCAGCTCATGACGGACTGCTTCCCCTATTTTCACCTCAACCTCCTTCTCCGAGTTACACTGTGTCTCTATCGGCTTCTGGAAGATACTTATCTTATCGGGAAGCACCATTCCGTAGCTCCTGCCTCGCTTGGTTTGGGGCACGCCCTCATAGAGCCCCAATAACTGCCGACGATCAGCAAGCTTAACCTGCCGGAGCTGCCTTGGCGTCGGCCAATCCTGTATGACGATATCAACATTTTCCAGTTTGTGCCGAAATTCCGGCGGCAGATCGTCGATCGCCTGCGCAATAAGAATCTCAAACTTCTCTCTCTTCATGTCTGGAAATCACAGGTATCGCGGGTAAGCACAACAGGCTACCATCACTCTACCACGGAAGGTTGTCATCAGACAAATGAGGGCCACCAACGGTATCACTCGAAGTTGACTTTTTTGACTATACTCGGTATAACACTAGACATACCTCGGTTCACGATGTATAATGGTGCTAGCTTTGCCCGCCGTGACGGCGAGCCTTGTTGACGAAGGATGACAAATAGTATAGGCTGCTATTCAGGTCTGAGAAGAGGAGACGTCAGATTGCGATGCCGTGGCATCAGAGGTGCTATCACGGTTTCAACGAACGAAAAGGAGAGCATCCTGGCCGCAGCCAAAGAGTTGCTTGTGGAGATGACACAGGCCAACAGAATCGGAGTTGAGGACATAGCTGCCATTCTTTTCACCACCACGCCAGACCTGAATGTTGAGTTTCCTGCCGCGGCCACACGCGAGCTAGGATGGCCACCCAACCTCGCTTTGCTCTGCGGGCATGAGATGAACGTCGCTCACGATCTACCCCACTGCCTGAGGATTCTGATGCTCATAAACACTGAGAAGGAGCTTGACGACATCAGGCATGTTTACTTAGGAGAGGCAAAGAGGCTGAAGAACGAAACGTCGCTGTCAATCGGAGGCAACACATGATTGTAATCATGAGAATCGGCTGCAGCCAAGACGAAATTAGCCGGGTCACGAACAGAATCGTGGACGCCGGTCTGAGGGTATACATTCCACATGGTGTTGAACGTACGGTTATCGGCGTGGTAGGACAAGCTTTCCCTGGACTTCGCGATGCACTGGAATCGCTCCCCGGTGTCGATCAGGTCATACCTGTGACCAAACCTTACCAGCTTGCCAGTCGGGAGTTCCATCCCGAGGACACCATAGTTGAGCTGGATGGCGTAACTATCGGCGGCAGTGAAATAGTCGTCATGGCTGGACCCTGCGCCGTAGAAAGCGAGGAACAACTTCTGCTCACTGCACAAGCGGTCAAGGCAGCCGGGGCCACTGTGCTGCGCGGTGGTGCCTTCAAACCACGCACCTCTCCCTATGAGTTTCGCGGACTGGGAGAACGGGGGCTCAGGATACTGGCACAGGTGGGCGAGGAAACTCAAATGCCCATAGTCACCGAGGTCATGGCGCCGCACGACGTTGATCTAGTAGCCCGATACGCCGATATACTCCAGATTGGAAGCAGAAACATGCAGAATTTCGTTCTGCTCGATGAGGTGGGAAGAACGAGGAAGCCAGTCTTGCTCAAACGTGGTTTGTCAGCAAACATCCAGGAGTGGTTACTGGCCGCTGAATATGTTCTGGTGCAAGGAAATGAACAGGTTATTCTCTGTGAACGTGGTATCAGAACGTTTGAGAATTATTCCCGCAATACTATGGACATTAACGCTATACCGATTATCGAGAAGGTCAGCCATCTACCGATTATCGCCGATCCCAGCCACGCCACAGGCAAATGGTACTTAGTATCCCCGCTGGCGCTAGCTGCGGTAGCTGCCGGAGCAGACGGACTTCTCATAGAAGTCCATCCTAATCCTGACATGGCGCTTGCTGATGGTCCTCAATCACTTACCTTTGACAATTTCCGCCTCTTGATGTCTCAATTACAGCCCATAGCTGAAGCCAGGAGTAGAAAGCTAGCTATGCCAGCCGTGAGGGTCAACCCCTGAGATCATGCGAATCGAGCGAGAGCTAGCTAGCATAGCTCCCGAAAGAGAAACACTTCTTACCATGGGCGTGTTTGACGGTGTCCACGCCGGGCATCGCTACCTGCTGGAACGATTGCAGCTACGAGCGGCGGAGAAATCCCTGCTTAGCGCAGTACTTACCTTCAACCCTCATCCTCAATCGGTGTTACATCCGCAGAGTCAACTGCGCTGGCTAGGCGATGTGGAAGACAGAGTCAAGTCCCTTCAAGGGCTAGGCATAAACCTGGTCGCAGTGCTCACATTCAGTCCCGAGGTAGCCCGGCTGAGTGCCCGCGAGTTCATATCCTTAGTTAAGAAATACTTCAGGATGCACGGCGTTATGGTGGGACCTGACTTCGGATTGGGACGAGGACGGGAAGGCAGTATTCACCTGCTCCGCACGCTGGGACGCGAACTGGAGTTCAGCGTGGAAACTATCCCTCCTTACACGATGAACGGCGAAGTAGTGAGCAGCACTCTTATCCGCCAGGCATTAGCTGAAGGAGATACGAGAAAGGTACACAGATTAATGGGGCGCTATTTCCATGTTCGAGGCACAGTTATCACTTCCGACAAACGCGGACGAGTTCTGGGCTTTCCCACCGCAAATCTGGACATCAATCCGCAGCAAGCCTTACCAGGCAACGGAATCTATGCTACTATCACTCGGATAGATGGCAAGCAATTCACTTCAGCAACTAGCATCGGCACCCGCCCTACCTTTGGTGGCGGAAAGGAGACGGTGGAAACCTATTTGTTGGACTATGACGGGGATCTGTATGGCAAGGAGATGACGGTGGAGTTTGTGCAGAGACTGAGGGATGAACAGTGCTTTTCCTCTTCGGAGGAACTGAAGATGCAGATCGAAAAAGATGTTCGAGAGGTAGAGTCAATCCTAGCCAAGGAAGCGAGATGACTAAGGCAGAGCCTACAGGCATACTAACGCGAGGCGTAGCCGAGATCATAGTTGAGTCGGAGCTGAGGGCGTTGCTGAGCTCGGGGAGAGTTTTGACGCTGAAGCAGGGTTTCGATCCCAGTGCTCCTGATATTCACCTGGGACATGTAGTCGGCCTGAGAAAGCTGCGTCAGTTTCAAGAACTGGGACATAAAGTAACTCTCATAGTCGGCGACTGGACTGCAAGAATCGGTGACCCCAGCGGTCAGCTGGTTACCCGCCCCATGCTCTCGGCCAGCCAGGTAGAGAACCATGCTCAGACCTACATGGAACAATTCTTCAGGGTGGTTGACAGGGACAATACGGAGCTAAGATGGCAAAGCGAGTGGTTCTCCCGCTTCACTCTGGATGAAGTGATCAAACTCACGGGTAGATTCACTGTGGCGCAGGTCCTGGCCAGAGAGGATTTTAGCAGGCGGTATGGTTCCGGCAACCCGATATCTCTGGCCGAGATGCTTTATCCCTTGCTTCAAAGCTATGATTCGGTAGCTATCAGAGCCGACGTGGAATTCGGCGGCATGGATCAGAAATTCAACTGTCTTATGGGCAGAGAGCTGCAGCGGAGCATGGGACAGCACCCTCAGCAGGTCTTTCTTGTTCCCCTCTTGATCGGTACGGATGGCAAACAGAAGATGAGCAAGAGCTTGAAGAACCACATAGGCGTCGCTGAACCTCCGCAAGAAGTATATGGTAAGGTTATGTCCATCCCCGACCATCTTATCCTGGATTATTTTGAGCTGGTGACCGACGTTCCTGAAGAGGAAATCGCTGAGGTCAGGCAGCAGCTGAAAACTGATTCAGTTAACCCCATGAACCTTAAGAAACGATTGGCGTATGAGATTGTAAGGCAGTTCCACGGCAAACGGGCAGCGGATGAGGCACAAGAACATTTCACCCACGTATTCCAGAAGAGGGATACACCGGACGAGGCACCCGAATATGCTTTTGCCGCTAGCTATATCGGGAATGGACTCTTCCAGCTCGACATCGCTCCAACACTGATCAGAGAAGGATTAGTTAAGGGTATCGGCGAGCTGAAGCGGCTCCTTGCCCAAGACGCAATCGAAGTAGATGGCAGCAAAATAAGCGGCACTACCGTCAATGCCCGCCAGGGCAGCATCATAAAGATAGGAAAACGCCGCTTTGTCAGGATTGCTATTGAGTAACCAAGGTCTCATGTCATCCTGAACCAGAGCAGAAGCTCTGGATCGCGATGGAATCAGGGTCAGACTCCTCGCCTGGCTGATAATGACAGGGACAGTGAACAGGAGGAAACAAGAGATGCAGCTACGGATTCCGGGGCCAACACCGTGCCCACCACAGGCTCTTCAGGCCATGGGGCAGCAGATGGTGAACCATCGGGGGGACAGGTTTGTCAAGATCCTAAAGTCAATAACGGAGAGACTAAAACAGGTATTCCAGACTAAAGGAGATGTTTTGTTACTTACCGCTTCCGGCACCGGCGGCATGGAGGCGGCCATTGTCAATACTCTGTCACCTGGTGACAAGGTTCTGTCCATAACCAACGGATTCTTCGGTGAGCGATTTCTGGATATCGCCAGGGCGTACGGTGCCGAGGTGATCGCCCTTGGTTTTGAATGGGGCAAGCCGGTTGATCCTGATGCGATAGCTGGGGCATTAAGGGCGAATAGTGACATCAAGGCGGTGTTGGTAGTGCACAATGAGACATCCACAGGGATGACAAACGACCTCCGCGAGATAAGCTCCGTGGTTAAGACGTTTGACAAACTTCTACTGGTTGACGCTATCTCAAGCCTCGGTTGCATCAATCTGCCTGTCGATGAGTGGAATTGTGATGTAGTGGTTACCGGTTCTCAAAAAGGATGGATGGTTCCTCCGGGACTAGCCATGGTTAGCGTATCCGAAAGAGCGTGGCAGGCCCATGCCCGGGCCAGGATGCCCCGCTGTTACTGGGATTTCACGTTAGCTAAGGAGCATCTCCAGAAAGGGCAAACTCCCTGGACACCAGCGGTCTCTCTCTGCTATGCCCTGGATGCCACTCTGGATCTGATGCTGGGCGAGGGACTGGACAATATATTCGCCCGCCATGCCCGTGTAGCCCAACTGACCAGAAACGGAGTGAAATCACTGGGCCTCTCTCTGTTCTGTGACGAGAAATATGCTTCCAACACAGTGACGGCCGTCAACCCTTCAGGCCGGATTGACGTCTCCAGGCTAATCCGGGTACTCGAAGATGAGCATGACGTGATTATTGGTGGGGGGCAGGAGAGGCTGTCGGGCAAGATATTTCGCATTGGCCACCTCGGTTTTGTTTGTGAGGACGATATGGAGTCAGTACTGGAGGCTTTGGGTAAGGCCCTGCCGCTAGCGAAGAAAGCGTGAGCACTGAAACTGAAAGCCATGGGCTGTCAACCTGTAAGTTGCTTCCTGCGTTCGCCCGATAACCACCCAGTGCAATCCCGCCAGGCTCGTGCCATCCTGATCAGAGATGAGTCGATGTAGCCTTTCACCGCCAAGTGCTTTCGCCAGTTTTCCCGGGCGAAGTCACTGGAACCTGCCATCTTCTGGCTATCTTACTTAGTCTCATTGCCGAGTCGCCCGCTATGGGCGCTGCAATGGAGACATTCATCAATTGACCCTGTCCGCCCAGATATGATCCTGATGAGCAAGGCGATGAAGAGCCCGGATTTGTCGGGATGGAGATCTGGATCGCCTGCTAAACCTAGCAGGCAGCAAGCAATTCTGAGACTATCTCGCTGACTTCTTTGCCATCCGCCTTGCCTTTGAGTTGAGGCATAAGCTGAGACATGACTTTTCCTCTGTCGCCCGGCCCCCTGGCCCCGACTGCATCAATTACCTGCCGTGCTGCTGATATTATCTCCTCTCGGCTCATCTGCTGAGGAAGATAACTCATAAGAACAGCCAGTTCTGCCTCCTCCTGTGCCACCAGATCGCTACGATTCCCCCGCTCAAAAGCATCGATACTCTCTCGGCGGCGTTTTGCTTCCCTGGCAATAACATCAAGCACTCTGCTATCGTCGGCCGGCTTTTGCTGAGCAATCTCAGCATACTTTATTTCCGATAACAACAACCTTAATGTAGCAACCTCGGTTCTCTGTTGCTTCTTGAGCGCCTCTTTGAGGGCTTCCCGGATGCTGTCCTTCAGTGCCATTTCCTGGCTATCTAGAAGTCTTCCGCCTTTTCGCTGCCGCCTTCTTCTTCCTCTCTACACTGGGTTTTTCGTAGTGCCTGCGGCGGCGAACTTCAGCTAGAATGCGATCTTGCTGCACCTGCCTGTTGAACCTGCGCAGCAGGGCCTCGAAACTCTCCCCTGAACCAAGCTTTACATCTGCCATATCAAAACAGACCGTATTTTACGCCCATTACTCCAGTGTGTCAATTACGGAAAACTCCATGCTGGTTGGCATGGAGAGGTAGAAGCGAGGAGAATTCCCGCAGCGCTCCTGCGGGGAACTCAGGCATGCGAGGCAAGACGACTCGTGGCAGGGGCAACGCCAACAGCGGTAGATTGAGCCACGATAGTTGACAGATAGCAGCAAGATGTGATAACAATATTGTCCTTGGGGGAGAGAAGATGGCATCAAACAAGAGAAGGCTCAAGCGTGAGTCCATAATCAGGTCCCTCGCAGAAAAGTGGTTCTCCGCTTTTGTGAAACTAGTAGACAGATATGCGCCGGATAGGCTGCTGCTCTTTGCCCTCAATTTCCTGGATAAGCGTGTGCCGAACAAGCTGATTACTTTGGCAATCAACGCGGCCGAGAAACTGGTTCCTCGTAAGCTGCGCTCTACTGCCATTGCTGCCGCCGATGAGTATGTCCCTGACGCCGTGGCGAATTCGAGAAAGACTTGCACTGTCATCGCCGCGGTAGGGAAGTATATCCCGGATGAGATAATACCCCCGGAGTCGGCAGAAACCTGGGAGAATCTCAAGACGAAACTTCATATCCCGAAACTGATATCAAACAAGCAGAAGTGAGCGCGCGGGGTAGATGCAGGTGTCTTCGCCATAGCTCCTCACGATGTTGGTGAGGAAGAAGTGTGGTATTGAATGCAGTACGAAAAGGTCCGTCTGGAGTCGTTTGGTTATGAACTCCCTGAGCATGTCGTCACATCCTTGAGCCTGGAAGAAAGGCTGGCCCCAATATACGACAAGCTGAATCTCTCCTACGGGCGCCTGGAAATGCTGACCGGAATCCGAGAACGGCGATTCTGGGATGATTATATGACGCCCAGCCAAGCCAGTATGAGAGCGGCAGAAAAGGCCATCAGCGAATCCGGGATCGACAAAGAGGATATCGGATGCCTGCTCCATACTTCTGTATCCCGCGATTTCCTGGAGCCGGCGACAGCTACCGTGGTTCATGACTCCTTGGGACTCCCTCCCGCAGCCATGATCTTCGATATCTCCAACGCCTGTCTGGGTTTCATCAACGGCATGGTAACTCTGGCAAATATGATTGAGCTGGGCCAGGTGAAGGCAGGCATCGTCGTTGGCTGTGAGAACAGCAAACGGCTTATCGACACAACAATCGAAAAGCTACTGAGGGACCCCCACATCACGAGAGCCAAGCTGAAACTCGCCTTTGCTACTCTGACCCTGGGTTCCGGAGCAGTGGCGGCCGTGTTGACCCATTCTTCTCTATCGCGAGACGGTCATAAGCTCCTGGGAGGAGTAACACGCGCTGCTTCACAACATAATGGTCTCTGTCGTATAGAAGCCGACGCTTCTTTCCTCGATCTGGATGAGCTCCCGGATATGCGCACAGATTACGAAGGCGTCCTGAAAAACGGACTGAGGCTGGCTCCTGACACCTGGGAGGCCATCAAGCAAGAGCTCAAATGGAAGAACTCGGATGTCGATAAGCTCTTTACCCACCAGGTTAGCGCTGCGCATAGTAAGCTGCTATTCGAGGCTTTGGGGCTGGATACTGCAAGAGACTTCTCCACCCTAGAGTATCTGGGAAACGTTGGGTCGGTTTCCCTTCCCATTACCATGGCTATCGGAAATGACCAGGGTCGCCTTAACACTGGCGACAAGGTTGCTGCGCTCGGGATTGGCAGCGGCCTGGTTTGTCTTATGCTGGGTCTGGAGTGGTAGCATGGGGAAATGACCCTGACGAGATGAGCTCAGGGGAATACTCCTTCAGACAGCGATGCAATCAGATTTCTCCCGGCCGTGTCCGTATCTGCACTTTTGATGGGAGTTTTATCCTGTGGTGGCAAAGAAGAGTGATGAAAGACGAATTGTAATAACCGGGGTTGGCCTCACGGCGCCAAACGGGAATAACCTAACGGAATTCCGGCGGAGTCTCCTCGACGGCAAATCCGGGGTGCAGAAATTCCAGGTCCGCTATATGGGTGAGGTGCTGGCCGGTATATGTCACTTCGACCCACTAAAGTATCAGAAGAAGAAGGAATTGCGCCGCGGGACGAGGGCAGGGTCTATTGCTATCTACTGCGCCCAAGAGGCAATCGCCGATGCCAGATTGGACCTTGCTTGCCTCGATAAA
This sequence comes from Dehalococcoidia bacterium, assembly GCA_004376695.1. Lineage (GTDB taxonomy): Bacteria > Chloroflexota > Dehalococcoidia > GIF9 > AB-539-J10 > RBG-13-51-36. Next base: position 32,526 of record SOJB01000017.1, read on the forward strand.
TCCAGGATTGGTGTCTACCTTGGGATTACTGAGCATGGCACCGTGGAGACCGAAAACGAAATCTATGAGATCAAGCAATTCGACTACGACGTAAAATACTGGTCCCACCATCATAATCCAAGGGTGGTAGCCAATAATCCCGCCGGTGAAGTCACATTGAATATGGGGATTACCGGACCGCACTATACTCTGGGGGCCGCTTGTGCCGGCGGTAACATTGGGCTCACACAGGGCCTACAAATGCTGTTGCTGAACGAAGTCGACTTGGCTCTGGGTGGCGGGGTTTCGGAAAGTGCCGCTTCCTTCGGTATTTTTGCTGGCTTCAGAAGTGAAGGGGCTCTGGCTTCCCATCCAAACCCTGAGAAGGCATGCCGTCCCTTTGACAAGGATCGGAATGGCGTGGTTGTTGCAGAAGGCGGCGGTATTTTCGTTCTGGAAAGACTGAGCGATGCGCGGAAAAGGGAGGCCAGGATCTACGGCGAAATCGTAGGCTATGCTGTCAACTCGGATGCGCTGGACTTTATTTTCCCCAGCGCGGAGAGACAGGTTCAGTGCATGAAACTCTCTCTTAACAAAGCCGGCATATCTCCAGAAGATATCGATATCATCAATACCCACGGGACGGGCACCGCTGAAGGAGACCCTGTGGAGTGCCAGGCGATTAGAGAGGTCTTCGGCGAATATCCCCATGCTCATATAAACAACACCAAGAGCTTCATTGGTCATGCCATGGGTGCCGCCGGCGCGCTGGAACTGGCCGGTAACTTACCCTCTTTTGAGGACTATCTCGTCCATCCGACGATCAATCTGGACCACCCGGATCCTGAGTGTAAACTCAGCAACCTGGTTGTCAACGAACCAAAGAGGATTGACAAGATTGACCATATATTGAATAATTCCTTCGGAATGTTGGGCATCAATTCGGTTGTTATCGTGAAGAGATTTGAGCCATAAAACTGCAGGCATTCTTGAAATAGATAGATTGGGGGTACATGACCAAGGAGCAAATCAGAGCCACGATTCTCGAGATCATAGCCCAAATCATACCGGACGAAGACCTGAGCAATCTGAAGGGTGACGTCGCGATACGAGAACAAGTGGAACTCGACTCAATGGACTTCTTAGATATCATTATGGAGTTGCGAAAGCGCTTCGGTATCGAAGTACCCGAGAGTGACTACACAGAACTAGCCAGCCTGGATGGCTCTGTAGCCTATCTGGAGCCACGGATGAAAGAACTCTAGTCCACAGTGCCAGCAAGCCAAGAACAGAGGCCTTTATCGGATTCTACCCGACGATTGAAGGTTCAGCTAGCCCTCGGTTTCTAGAAGAGCCTGCCCATGCATTATGATGTTCTGATTATCGGCGCCGGAATGTCTGGTCTTGCCGCCGGCATCAGATTAGCCTACTACGACAAAGCGGTCTGCATCGTCGAAAAGCATTATCGTGTCGGAGGACTCAACTCTTTCTACAGCTTGCGAGGACATAAACTCGACGTCGGCCTCCATGCCATGACCAATTATGTACCCAGGGATGCTAAATCAAGGCCGTTGCCCAGGTTGTTGCGACAGCTCAAGCTAAAAGCTGAAGATTTCGCCCTCTGCCCGCAACGGAT
>SOJB01000083.1 GCA_004376695.1 Dehalococcoidia bacterium
TGCTACGCGCTTGCCAAACGAAAAGTGCGAAGGCCTTATGTTCTGATGGAAGGCAAGCGTTCGGTTGGCTTGCTGGTGTTGACGATTGACAAGAAGAAGGCATTCTACAGTGTCGATGTGCTCTTGATTGATACAAGGTATCAGAGGCGCGGATTCGGGAGAATCATCCTAAGCAAGGCCCTGGAAATTCTGAAACAACAGGGTGCCAGAAGAATTGAGATCGGTGTGAACAGATTCAACATCGCCGCCCAAAGGCTATACTTCAGTCTCGGATTTGAGCGAGCTGCAGTTTATGAAGAGGGCATGTGGCTTCGCATCGATCTGGAGATATGAGGAGGTTGTCTATGGATTTAAGAACCTGGATGGAGGATAAGGTCAGAAGGAACTACGACCGGGTTCTGCTTGTTTTTGAGGGCAAGGAGTATACATACGGGGAGTTTGATCGCAATGTCAACAGGGCTGCCAATGCTCTGGCAGGGCTTGGTATTGGCAGGGGAGACAAGGTTGGGATTATGCTTCCAAACGTTCCCGAGCATTTATATACCTGGCTGGGGTCTATGAAGCTGGGGGCTATAGATGTTCCCATTAATCCTCAGTTCAAGGGGAAGTTGCTTGCCGATATCATCAATCACTGTGATCTGGATGCAATGGTGATCGACCAAGAAATCTATGATGATACTCGAAGAGAAGTGGATTCAGTAGGTAGAAAGATTGTCTATAGCGGAAACGGCCTGAGAATCGCCGATGAAGGGGTCTCTTGCCTCTCGAGTCTGATGGATGGCACGAGTGGAGAGAATCCTCCCGTCACAGATATGAAAGGGAGCGATGTTGCGAGCTTCATCTTCACAAGCGGGACTACCGGGTTGCCGAAGGCTGCCATGCTCCCTCATACCTACTACATCCATCATGCGGAGAAATGGGCTCGCATCATGCAGACTTCGCGGGAGGACAGGTTCTTCTGTCCTCTGCCCCTGTACCATGTGGTAAGAGTGACGGGTTTCCTGACGGCAATTGCATCGGAGGCCAGTTTTGTCTTGGGGAGAAGATTCAGCTCGAGTACCTTCTGGGAGCAGGCAAGGGAAACTGGCTTCAACGTGTTTGCCGGTCATTTCGCGATCTATGACATGCTGTTGAATATGCCGGAAAAACCTGATGACCGGGAGAATCCTGTAGAGAACGCCTCTGCTGTCCTGCCTCGTTGCCTTGACAGGTTCAGAGAGAGGTTCGGCGTAGGCAAATGCTACAACACTTTTGGTATGACTGAGGTAGGGTTTCCTTGCATCGTAGTGTTGGAAAAGGGCGATACCGAGGATCTCTGCGGCCCTCCGGGCAACGATTTTGAGGTCAAGATCTTCGACGACGCCGATGAGGAACTGCCGGAGGGCGAAGTAGGGGAGATTGTGTGCAGGCCAAAGAAACCGGGTATTATTTTCAACGGCTACTACAGACAGGAGGAGAAGACCGTTGAGACGTGTCGTAATCTCTGGTTTCACACTGGCGACTTAGGATATATGAAACAGGGGAATCTTGTCTTTAAGGAGAGGAGGTCGGAGAGCATAAGAAGGGCGGGGGAGTTCGTTCCCATCGATCACACGGAAGAGGTGTTGAGATCCCATCCTCAAGTGAAAGATGCTGCGATTTGTGGAGTCCAGTCTGAAATAGGGGAGCAGAACGTGAAGGCCTCGATCGTTTTGAGGGACGGAGAGACGCTGAAACCCGAAGAGTTTGCTGCCTACTGTCAGAAGCATTTGCCGAAATTCGCAGTGCCAAGGTTTGTTGAGATCATTGATGAGCTTCCCAGGACTCCGGGCACGGAAAAGGTTCAGAGATACAAACTACGTGAGAGAGGGACAGAAGAAGCCTGGGACCTCGGGAGACGTTGACTCCACGCTGTTGCAGTAGCGGTGATGAAGACGAACTATTGTGACTATATCATAATCGGCAGTGGTATTGCCGGGCTCTATATCGCCTTGCTTGCCATAGAGCGAGGCAGTGTTCTGGTCCTGACCAAGGGCAGCATAGATGACTGCAACACCAGATATGCTCAAGGCGGCATTGCTGTCGCCATGGGTAGAGATGATTCGCCCGAACTCCATTTCAGAGACACTGTGTCTGCCGGGGATGGCCTTTCTGATGCCGAGGCAGCGCGCATTTTGACGGAGGAAGCTGCTGACTGCGTTGCCGATCTAATCAGATTTGGAGTACCGTTTGACACTTTGAACGGCGAGATCACTCTTACCAGAGAAGCAGCTCATAGCGTTTCGCGCATCATGCATGCCGGCGGAGACGCCACCGGGGAGCATATCGAGGTCACCTTAAGTCGCCGTGTGCGCTCGACATCCATCAAGGTCCTGGAGAACTGCCTTGCTACTGAAATCCTGCTACGAGATGGCAAGGTGAATGGCGTGAAGTCCCTCGATTGCCGCACCGGCTCTGTAGAGGAGTATGGCTGCCGATCTCTTATCTTAGCTACCGGTGGTGCCGGGCGACTGTTCAAGTACACCACTAACTCCGATGTGGTTACCGGAGATGGGATTGCCCTGGCTTTCCAAGCCGGTGCCGAGATAAGCGATATAGAATTCTTCCAGTTTCATCCCACAGTGCTTCGCCTCCCGGGGGTGGCTCCTTTCCTCATCTCCGAAGCGGTTAGAGGGGAGGGTGGCATACTACGAAATGTGGAAGGCCGCCGGTTCATGCCGGATTATGTTGCCCGGGCTGAGATGGCGCCCAGGGATATAGTAGCCCGTAGCATTGTATACGAGATGCAGAAGACCCGCAACGACAGGGTTTTCCTCGATGTCACCCACTTGCCGCCTAGATTGGTTACCACCCGCTTCCCCCAGATATATCGCTTTTGTCAGGATCATGGTCTGGATATTACCAGAGGGCTTATTCCCGTAGCACCCGCCGCTCACTACCTCATGGGAGGGGTGAAGGCCAATAGCTGGGGGAAGACGAATATTCCGGGGTTATTCGCCGCCGGAGAGACTGCCTGCACGGGGGCGCATGGTGCCAACAGGCTGGCATCAAACTCACTGCTTGAGTCAGTGGTTTTTGGCAAGAGGGTAGTGCAGGGAACTGAGGGGGTAGGGTCTGCGGAAAGCGGCGCGCCGGCAGCCGTCGAACACCCATACTCCTTGCCTGAACATGAGCCATCGCGACAAGTTGGGGCTGCCCCACCGCTCAATCTACCCAACATTCAGTCTCTGATGTGGGATAAGGTAGGTATTATTCGTTCTGGCAAGGAACTCAGAGAGGCAGCGGGTGTTCTGGCCACCTGGGAAAGGCTCATGCCTGAGCCCAGCGATCGTCCCTCCTATGAACTGAGCAACCTGGTATTATGTGCTAGACTGATGACTGAGGCTGCCTTGCTCCGCGAGGAAAGCCGGGGCGCCCACTTTCGTACTGATTTCCCTCGCACTTCGCCGGAGTGGCAGCGACGCATCGTTTTCAGGAAGAATGTCGCCAGATAGAGACCTGATTGAAGAGGTCATTGAACGCGCCTTGGCTGAGGATCTCGGCCAGGGTGATGTTACTACTGCCGCCTTAATATCCATGCACCAGCCCGGGATCGGCTTCATTGTGATCAAAGAGGAAGGTGTCCTGGCCGGCATAGAACTGGCAAGACAGGTTTTCCAGCGTGTTGATCCGCAGTTGAAGGTGGAGCTTCTCTTAGAGGACGGGGCCAGAGTTAAGCCGGGCAGCAAGGCGGCCAAAGTTACAGGCAGTTTCGCCAGCATTCTGAAAGGGGAGCGGGTAGCCCTGAACTTCCTCCAGCGCCTGAGTGGCATCGCTTCGGAGACAAGTCGCTACGTAGAAAGCGTTCATGGATTACCTGTGCGTATCATGGACACCCGAAAGACAACGCCAGGCTTAAGGTCGCTGGAGAAGTATGCCGTCAGGGTAGGTGGCGGCCAGAATCATCGTATGAGTTTAGGCGATGGCATACTTATCAAGGATAATCATCTGGCGGCACTCCGTAATCAGGGATTGAATATCAAGGAGATT